>CAIWXP010000140.1 GCA_903916665.1 Candidatus Iainarchaeum sp.
TACACAAAAGACCTTTGGCATTGGGCTTTGCAGAATTCTCATCAGCAGAAATAAAAACAATGGAAAAAGGTAAAGTAATAAAAACAATTCATTATATTGGCGACAATATTTGGAACTATGGTGTTAAGTGATTTTATGGTTGAAGACAATACAAAACCAAAAATTGTTTTAGTTTGGGGAGTTCATCCAAGTGAAAGTGCAATAACTGAATATTTATCAACTATTTTAAAACCATTATTAGAAGCTAGAGGATTCGAAGTTAAAATTATACAATACCCTCAAGAATTTACAATCAATAATCTTGTTAAAAGGCCGAAATTTAATAAATTAAATGAATTTGGCGAATATGAAATGGTAACAGGAGAAAGAATATTTACACGAATTGAAAGAAATAATCCTGATGCAACAATTATTGATTTGCATACAACTAATGAAACTAGAATTCAAAGTTTATTTAAAATAAGAAAACCAAAATTTTGGTCGGTAAATTATGCTAATGATTTTAGAAAAGGCAGACCAACAGCATTTCTAAAAGCAGCAGACTATTTTGATTTAGAAAATTATTATGTATTTGAGATGCCCGCAAAATTCAAACCAGCTAGACAAGAATGGTTAGAATGGGTTGGAAAAACAGATTATGATAAATATTTTGCACAAGAAGCTGATTTAAACGCAACAAAAAGAATGGGATGGCTATCTCCAAGATTAATTGCAAAAATTGTTCATTTTATTGATTTTCACATAAAATCAGAAACTATCTATTCTGAACCTAGATTAGAACCTAACAAACCAAAAGCTAATGAAAATGTAGCAATAAGAATAGAACAACAAAGAAAACAAAAACAAGAACAACGATTAAAATTATTAAGAACATTAAGAGAAAGAATGAGACCTAGATGATATTTATGATGAAAGGATTATTATTAGATGTTTATAGTATTAACACTGAAGAGGATTCTTTCATTAAAATTTGTGTAAAAACTGAAAAAGGAAAAGAAGTATTAGAAGATCACAATTTCAAACCCTATTTTTATTTGATATCAAACACAGAATTAAAACAAAAAGATTTAATACAATATAATCTAATTAATTTAGAACTAGTAAAAAAAGATTTGATACAAGTACATAAATTTGCACACTTCAAAGAAAAAGCTTTAAACCTTGAAGATTTACAAAAGGTAAAAATGTATAAATTATCATTTACAAAAATATCGGATTTAATAGACGCAAGAACAAAAATTAAAGATGAATTATTTTATTTAGGTAAATTTGAATATGATATTCAATTTGATTTTCGTTATATTATTGATAAAAATATTCATTGTTTAAAATACTATGAAATAACAAACAAAGAAATGAATGGTTTTGAATTTAAAGAGTTAGAAAAAAAGGAACCTGAATTAAGAAAACTTGCTTTTGATATTGAAACTTTAGGAAAAAGTATTGACCCAAAAAAAGAAGCAATTATTTTATTATCTATTTACAGCGCAAAACCCAAATTAGAAAAAGTTATTGGCTATAAAGAGTTAAAAGGAGATTTAGATTACTATACTCAAGTAAAAGACGAAAAAGAATTACTAATTGAATTTTTAAATACAATAAAGAAATTTGATCCTGATATAATATA
>CAIWXP010000141.1 GCA_903916665.1 Candidatus Iainarchaeum sp.
CAATTAAAACAAAGATATACTAAAGATTGTGCAAATAATGAAGATTTGAAAAAAGAATATGAACTAAAAAATAAGCAAAGAGAATTTTATAATAGAAATATAGAAATGTTTGAAAAGATTAAAATAGAGTTAAATGATATTGATAAATACCATAAATTGGTTTCTGAGAATAACCTATTAGAAAAGGAAATCAAACCTAAATTGGAAATAATCAATAAAGATTTAGAAACCATTGATTCTAAATATAGAGCAATAGAAAATATGTTGAAAAACATAGAAGAATATAATAAAAAACAAAAAGACCTAGAACAAATTAATAAAGATCTTCTTAATGATAAAGAACAACTAACAAAAATTAAGTACAATCCCGAAGAATATACTTTAATCAAAGAAGGAATGCAAAAATTAATTACAGAATATCAGTATAAAAAAGAAATTGTATTTGAGAAAGAAAAACAATTAAAAGAAGAATCTTTTAAATTAGAACAATACAAACAATTGTTTGAAAACTTTAATAACTCAGAGAAAGAGTCTATATTATTAAACAAATACATTGAAGATTTCACAACTATTTCTAATGTTTCTAAAAAAACTCAAGAAGAAGTTAGAAGCTATGTTGTTGAAAGTATTAACTTTATATTTCAAGATCTATGGCAACAAATTTATCCTTACAAAGATTTCCAAAATATTAAATTTAATGTTAGTGATGGAGACTATAAAATTGAATTGTATTTTAATAATGAATATAAAAGAGAATTAGACGAATATATCTCTGGTGGAGAAAGAAGTTCAATTGCTTTAGCATTAAGAATTGCAATGTGTTTAGTTATGAAAAATAAACTTAATTTAATAGTATTGGATGAACCTACTCATAATCTAGATAAAAAGACAGTATTGCAATTATCTAATCTATTCAATAGTTATCTACCAAGATTTGTTGATCAAATCTTTGTTATCACTCACGATAATGACTTAGAACAATATGCAAATAACGTTTACCACATTGAAAGAAACAAAGAAACCGATGGTGCTACTGAGATTAATTTGAAATAGAAAAGAAATATAAATTATTAATAGTGAATATAATATGCCTAGAACAATTGTATTACCAAAAGAACTAGAACAAAGATTATATGGTTTAACACAAACACAAGAAGAATCTAATGGTGTTTTACTATATAGAGAAATTCAAGGACATTGTTTTGTTGAACATTTATTTATGACGGGTATTGGAACAGAAGGTAATGTTAGAGCATTTCAAGAACGAATGAATGTAGTAAATGAATTCTTTAGAACACACCCTGAATATAAATATATAAAATTTCATGTGCATACCAAAGGAACTATTGCTCAGCATGGAAATTATTTTGCAAGAAACTTTTCTGCTGGAGATCGTGCAGGAACACAAGAACAATTGCGGCACAACCCCGAATTTATTGCTTTACTTGTAACTCCAGAAACAATTTTATTAGATGCTCCCGATACTCCTATTTTACATGTTGTTAATGAATCGCGAAACTATACTAGAATGCACGAATATGTTGCTAAAGAAATAGAAAAAGCAGCAGATAGATTAGAAATAGATATTAAAACAACATTCAAAGCAAGGCGTGCAACCGAACCTAGACATAGAGCTCATTTTAGAGAAAAACCCAAATAACTTTTTCAGTAACTTTATATAATTATTTGATCTAATTATAATATGCCTAGAAAAGTAATTATTCCAACAGATGTAAAAGATAAACTACAGCAATTAACACAATTACAAAATGAAACACAGGTTTTATTACTATATCAAAGAAATGGAAATGATTGTGTAGTTGTTTCTTATTTTATTTTAGGTGGCAATGAAAGTACTACTCAAACGCATGGTAATTCTAATTTGGCAAAATTAATTAAAGAATTTCTTTCTGAAAATCCGACATATAAATTTATTGCTGGGCACACACATACTGAAAGTATTGTATCAAATAGAGAAAGTCATTATGCAGATCATTTTTCAACTGGTGACGAACGAACATATACTAGAGCATTACAAACAGATCCAGAATTCATAGGTGCAGTTATAACTCCAACAACAATTAAATTATGGGCCCCTGACAATCCACAATTAGAATTCTGTCCTCCACACCCTAAATTTGTTCATGAAAAAATTTATGAAAAAATTAGAGATGTTGCTAGAAGAAAAGGTTTAAATGCACATGAATTTAATTTGGGTCATTTTGTAAGTACGCCTGAAAGACGGATTATTAAGGAAATGCCAAAACCAAGACCTAAATAAACTAATTTATATTATTTTGTGTTCTAATAATAACTATGTCAAGAAATGTTATTATTCCTGAAAATATTTTAGAACAACTAAAACTACTTACTGAGATGGAAAATGAAATAAACGGGATAATGTTATATAGACCTGCGCAACAAGGATCTACAACACATTGTGTTGTTGAATCGTTCTTTTTTACAGGTGCAGGAACTGGCACTTCTGTTTCTAGAGATCCACAAAGATTAAAAGCA
>CAIWXP010000142.1 GCA_903916665.1 Candidatus Iainarchaeum sp.
AGAATATAAGAGCAAGAATATTGGTTTGATTATTGTTGACTCCATGGTAATGTTTTATAGATTGGAATTAGCAGAAGCGCGCAAAAGAGGGATTGATGAAATAAGAAGAATAAATAATGAACTTGCAAAATCATAGTCACTTAACTTAGAATCCATTGTGGTTTTATCAATTAGTTCTTTTGATATTTTTTTATCCAATGATTCGTAAATTAAATTTGATATATAGTCTTTCAAAATGACACCTAGAAAGGCATGTTTGCTAAATGGCCTTGCATTCTTAATTTTTGTACTTGTAACGGAAGAAAACGCCAAACAACATCTACTTTATTGTCTTCGTATTCTCTTTTTCTTACTATTATTATATCGTTTTCTTTTATGAAAACTCTATTTCTTAATTTTCCCGGAATTCTTGCAGCTCTTTCAATACCATCTTCACACATTACTTTAATGTATTCAGTTCCTGGCATTATAGTGACCAATGCAAAAGATTCTCCTTCCTCTTTATTTGGTAACCTTGATTTTCCTTCATAGGGTTGTTTTGGTTTATGATCAACTATACTTATCACCTATATTTTTTAAATTTTATATTACCATTAGAAGCTCTCGCTTGCGCGAGCCATTCTAAGGCTATAATTTTCTTATTGGGTTTACTCCACCACAGGCATCACATTTTAATAATAAAACACCTTTTTCTGTAATAATCCTTGTTTCTGGTTTTTTACATTGTTTACACAAAACAAATTCATTAATATATTTTGTATAAATTTGACTTACTTTATAGGAATTAACCATTCCGTTCAAAATAATTTTAGTATCATCATTTGTTGCAGGAACACCTGTTTCTTTTACAAAATATCTCAACATATGTTGAATGTCTCTTTTCAAAGTCTTTGAAATTTGACCTGCATTTCGCAATACTGTTTTTTTACCTTGAATCATATTTTCTAATTCTGGTATAACAAATCTTTCGTGCTCTACATTAATACTTTCTAATTGCTTTCTTGCTCTTGCCAATAATAAATTATAATCTAATAAATCAATTTCTACTTTATTTTGTTTAACTACTTTTTCAACTTTCTCTAACTTTTCTACTTTATCCTGTTTTTCTACTTTTGGTTTAATTACCTTAGTTACCTTAGGCTCTTTAGTTTCTTTTGACTCTTTTGTTACAGACATTAAAATACCCTCTAAAATTAGGTTTTGTTATATATAAATGAAGCTAAGTCCTTTTAAAGCTTACTTTAAAACTAAAGTTTTCCCTTAATACAACGAACATATTTCGAGAAGAAAACTCTTATAGAATCAAATATTTTTTCTTGACCACGAGTATTTGGGTGTAGACCATCTTCTAATAATGATTTAAAATTAGGCTTTGAAAAACTGTCTAAAATATCAATAAAATAGACATCATATTCTTTACAAACTTGTTTTATTATTGCGTTATATTTTATGATAAATTCATTTGAATATGCAACACTTTTATCCCAAAGACAAGGATTTGTTTTTGCTTCATCACAGGGAGTTAGACCTAAAAACACAATTTGGGTATTGAACTTTTTTGCTTGGGTAATCAATTCTTTTAAATTATCAATAAACTCATCTTGAGGAACAAACGCTTTGGCCTTTTCATTGTTATAGGCACAATCATTTATTCCTAGGGCAAACATTATGACTGTTTCTTCAGGAATATCAATTCTACTATAGGCCTCGTATTCAAATCTATGTATCAAAGCACTTGAAGTATCACCAGGTATGCTAAGATTGTAGACAAAATCAAAACTCGGTAATATTTCTGAATTTCTTTCCAAATAATCCCTTAGCTTAGAAACCCAACCCTGCTCTTTCTCAAAAGCACCATAAGCAATAGAATCTCCAAATACCAAAACAGTTACCATGTTAGATATATCTTGACAAGAAATATAAACCTTCTGCATATCTTGCTTTTATATGTTTTGCCTTATATATATAATATGGTTAGAACTAAGCAGTTAAATAACAAGGAAATTAAAGAACTAATTGTTGCTTTCAATGCCTATGGTTTGAACATTGAAAAGTACAAACGATTTGATATTATTTACACAGATAAAGAAGAAATACTAATTGCGGACAAAGAATCCATTGGTTTTTATCACAAAGGTATTGTTTATCCTGGTTTGAAATTACTTTTAACAATTGATACAAGAATTCCTGCAATCTATTTAGACTTGGGAGCAATTCCTTTTATAACAAAGGGCGCTGATTTAATGAAACCAGGCGTTAAAGACCTAGATGGTTTTGAAAAAAACTCGCTGGTAATAATGAAAGATGCAATACACAAAAGACCTTTGGCATTGGGCTTTGCAGAATTCTCATCAGCAGAAATAAAATCAATGGAAAAAGGAAAAGTAATAAAAACAATTCATTACATTGGTGACAATATTTGGAACTATGGCACAAAGGCTTGATTTTATATGAAAGGATTATTATTAGATGTTTATAGTATTAACACTGAAGAGGATTCTTTCATTAAAATTTGTGTAAAAACTGAAAAAGGAAAAGAAGTATTAGAA
>CAIWXP010000143.1 GCA_903916665.1 Candidatus Iainarchaeum sp.
AAAAATAAATAAGAAAAAATAAAAAGGAAAGCTCCTTTTTACTTATAACCCTTGAATTTCGGTCCTTGTTTAGGAACTGCAACTTTATATTTTCCACTACTTTTATATTTTGTCTTAGAGCCGCTATCAATACCAAAGCCATTCCAACTAGAACTAGGTTCATCCTGTCTTGATGCCTGTGTTTTATAGTATTTAAATCCAGTTCTTCTACTTTTCAAGTAATTAATAAAATATAAAATAATCATTGCTAATAATGCAGAACCCAAAACAATTATTATAACAAATAATATTGTTTCTGTAGGTATATTCCATGAACTACCTGATGATCCTGCAGAAGTTACTACTTTTGGTACTAATATATCACTAGTTAACATTACCCCAAAAAACTTAGGATAATTTATTTTTGGAACATCATTGGCCAATGCATAGGTTAATACCACTTCTTTGTTAACATCTAAAGCATTAATATCAAATTTCATAGTTCTATTATTACCATTCATATCCGGTAATATTTCATAGAATGTATAGTTTACTAAATTCTTATCCCCTGTGTTTTTTAAAGTTAATTTTATATTACATTTTTGTTTATTTGCATCATTTAAATCTTTATAACAATTGAAATCTCTTGTTATTTTTATTGGCAAATAAACATTATTCTTATCGGGAACTATTAATCCTGTACCAATTAATGATTTATTTAAATCTAAAATAAATTTATTAACATCATTATAATCCTGCAATGTTTCAGTATCAGTTACCATTTTAACACTAGTACTTGTTGTTGTTAATCCACCATTCAAAACATTTGCTGCGGTTAAACTAATTACAATTGTTTTTGTTAAAGAATTGTTTGATAATGTTTTTTCAGAATCAGAATAACTAACTTTTGCAGTAATACTATAACTTCCTACTTCCTTAGGCAACCAATTACAAATATATCTTACTGTTCTTTCGCCTAGTAAAGGATTTGAGTAATCTTTTGTACAAAGAGTATTTATTTTTGAATTAAACAAAGAAGTAATCACTATTGAATAATCACTATCTGCATCATAGGTGCTATTATTTTGTATTATTATTTCAATATTTATATCTTTATTTACTTCACTTTTAACAGGTAAATTAAAAGTACTTATTCTTAAATCTGCTTTTGTGTCTCCTGATCCCGAACCTGAACCAGAACCACTGCTTGAACTTGAAGTATAATTTATTGAACCTATTGTATGATAATTATCATTTACATTATTTGAATTCAATACAGAACTTGTTGAAACAACACAATTTAAATCATAGTCTGTATCTGCTGATGGACTAGGATCCCAACTAAAAGAAAATGTTCTTGTTCCCCCATTTGCATTAATTGAATTAGAAGTTGTTTGAGTAGTTGATTGTTGAACATTATTCACATAAAACATTACATTGTAGGTAAAATTAGTTGTATAATTCCCATTATTTGTAACTGTACAAGTTGCACTACTTGTTGATCCAGATTCATAGCTATTTAATGAAATACTTGTTGGTTGTAAATCAGAATATCTTACAGTAACTATTCTATAATTACAATCATTATTTACATTAGAATCAAAACCAGAATATTTTATACAAGCACCAACATTTACATCTCCACCTACGTTAGCATCCCAAATAAAACTGTTATTATCTCCCGCACCCGGAATTAAAGTAATTACTTTTCGTGCAGTTTGTTTAACTACATTATTAATATACCAATTCATATCGTAATAATACGTTGATGTATTGTTATCACCTAAATTAGTATAATATATGTTTGCATCTAAATAATCCCCATAATTAATTGTTGTAGCATTAAAGTCTAAATTACTAATTTTTAAATCAACAGATCCTAAAGTTAAAGGAAAATAATCAACATATTTTGTACTATTTTTATTTATATTATAATCGTTTGTACAAAACCAATTACCATCATTATCACCGCAAATACTTTGTAATTGTGAAAATCCATTACCATCTTTATTTGCCCAATAATTTCCACCTTTATATGGTTTATTAACTATATTTGTTGCAACTGTTTTTGCAGTATTAAAATCTATATTTGCATCATTAAAATTTCCAGATTCAACAATTATATTATTAACATCTGAAATATTATTATAAAAATAATTATTATAGAATTTACCTCTTACTGTTGATCCTAATTCTACATCCATTAATGCATCTAATAAAATATTTGAATCATAAACTTTAAAGTTAGATAAATTAGAATTATTAGAAAAATGCATTAAATGATGTATATTTGCATCTAAATTATAAATATTTAAATCAATTATATTTGAGTCATCAAACCAAAAAGGAGTACCAGTAAATACAATATTTTTATTTGACATGTTAATATCCAAACTAGAATAACTTGACATAATTAAAAATAAATTTGCAGGGCTAGATATTAATGCACCAGAAACTAAATTTGATATAAAATGATTTACAATTCCATTTATAGAATAAACTGTACTATCTGATTTGAATTCTACAATATTTAAATCATTAACTATTACTGTTGCAACATTAGCATCCACTTGTATTGCTTTACTACTTCCTTGGAAATTAAAATCAGACCTATTAAAATTAAATGTTATTGCAGAATCATTTGCCCCTAAATAAACAGCATCAGTATTTTCATCTACTTTAGTAGTATTTAAGAAATTTAAATCTACTAAATTCAAATTAGTTGTTCCAAAAGTTGCTATTAAAGCAGCAGTATTCCCTAAAATTGAAGTATATAAATTTTTAACATAAAAATTTGTAATGTTGGAATCATTAAATCTAAATAAAATAGAACTATTTGAATCAACTACGCTATTCCCAAAATTAAAAACCATATTTGAATCTAAAATATTACTAAAATATAAAAAATCATTCCCATTCATTGTCAATATGCTATCTAAACCTAAATAAACTGTATTTAAATCCAATGATTGTCCGTCTAATTTTATAAATGCATTACTATCAGAATTATTAAACTCTACAACATTTAAATTATTTATTGTTAAAGTATTTATTTTTGAATTTGCATCATATAAAAACATACCATTTTCTTGGAAATTTAAATCCGAACTATTAAAATTTAAAGCTATTGATGAATCCCTTATAGTTTCTAAATCAATAACATTTCCTGCATTAAACATATTTTGTCCAGTTAATGATAGATTTAATACATTTAAATCTAACAATGACCCGCCTAACCAAAATAATGAATTATTACTATTAAAATCAGGAATATTTAATCCAGAAATATTTAATGTACCTATTTTTGAATTCAAATCATTAATAAGCGTACTGTTATTTAAAAAACTCATTTGTGTATCAAATAAATTAATATCAAAATTAGATTTATTAAAAAGATAAAAAATTACAAAATCAGCATCTGAACTAAAAAACACATTACTATCTAATACTTCTATTTTATTTATATCATTTGTTCCCCACAATTCAAAGAACTTACTTGAAACATTATAATTAATATTACAGTTTCTTAAAGTAACATGATCTAAATGATGATATAAAGCTTGTACAAAGAAACTTTGACTATCCGAATTACTATCAATATAGTTTCCATTACAATTTATATCCAAATAGTTACCATCAAAATCAGACTGTAAATTAAAACAAGCACTTGTCCAACCTTCTACATTTGAATCCAAAACAATTGGTGTTCCTAAATACGTACTTGCATTTGTACCATCAATTACTCCGGGGCAACTAAAACTAAACCCAAAACCAGCAAACAAACTTATAAAAAATACCAAAAATATAGCTTTCAAAGCAAAATTACTCATTAAAATCCCTTCCTTGTTATAAATATCAAAAATTGTTATTAGAA
>CAIWXP010000144.1 GCA_903916665.1 Candidatus Iainarchaeum sp.
AACTTTTTTGCATCGCCATCATTTAAACTTTTTTCTTTTCTTTCAAATAGGTTTCTTAATTTTGCTTCCAACTCTAATAGTTCATTATATTTTTCTAAATCATTATTTGTTATAGCATCCAAAGGATTTTCTTCCTGCGCTTGTTCTAATTCTTTTAATTCATCTTTTATTGTTTGTTCCAACTCACTTAATCCAATTCTTCTTGCTTTTGATTTTAATAATATTGTACAAATTAAAACAATCAATGATGCGTTTTTTAGATTTTCTGTTTTATAGGCATCATCTAAAAGTTTTTCCATTAATAATGAAACATCAATATCCCAAACTTGCATACCATACCTTTGTAGCATATTGTGTAAAATACTTTGCCACATGGGTTTTTTTGCCAATTCAAAGAATTCTTGCAATGTCTTTTCTCTTTTTTCGTCATCCATTTAATTCACTTTCAATATAAGTTTGTAAATAATATAAATATGCTGTGCTATTTATAGCACTTATTTTCTTTCTTTTGGTGAACTTAGGCTTATCTTTCTTTTTCTAAAAGAAAGAAAAGGATAGGATGAGGGTATTGGGACTCGAACCCAAATAAGCAGGTCCGAAGCCTGCTAGGTTATCCATTACCTCATACCCCCAAATATAATATATATGCACACTTTTTTATACATTTGGTAAAATATATATTTATGGCAAAAGTTTTAGATTTGGTTCTTAACCGAGAAAAAGTAACCAGTACTAGGGTTGGAAGAACAAAAAAAACTATACAACATTATGTTGGGCAAGGTTTATTTCGAAAGGCTTTTGTTTACTATGAAAGAACTGATGTTTCAAAAAGAGAATTAGATTTATTAAAAGAAGCTAATGATGCTGGATTAAGTGTGGAAAAACCTGTAGGATTTATTCCAATAGGTGGAAGTAAAATGTATTATTATTCTGCAGGAATAAAATTAATTAGACTATTGCCTATTTTATCAAAACCAATTAAAATAAAAATTGCAAATCAATTAATTGATCTTTTTGCAAATTTACATGGTTTAAATATATCTCATAATCATGCACATGTTAGAAATATTGCTCTAGATAAAAATGGAAAAGTTACTTTAATTGATTTTAAAAATGCGCGAAAAGAATTTGTGAATTGGCAAGATCCTAAAGAATTAGTTTTTTCTTTTGAATCAGATTATGCACACATTTACAAAGTATTTTTAAATTTGGGATTTACAATTGAGGAATCAAAACAATTTTTAAAAGATTTAATTTTTAAATATAAAAAAGTACCCCCAGAAGCAAAAGATTCGATGTATAATTCGATGATTACTGATTTAAGAGCTTTTTTTAGAAGAACAACCAATACCTATCTTTTAGGAACTCAAATTTAAAGTTCTCTTTTTTAAGGTTTGTATTTAATATATTAATATGCCTGAAGAACCAAGATATAGAATAAATCTAAGAGAAAAGGAAAAACAACCAAGAAGTGAAAAGTTTGTAGGTAGGTGGAGTTCTGTTTGGGAAATTACTTTGGGTAGATTATTTAATAGAAAAAAAATGTATCGAAGAGATCAAATATCTCAAAAACAATTGGACATTTTACGAATAGCAAAAGCTGCGGGGATTTCTGTTGAAAAACCAATATCCTATGAATTGGGAAAGAAAGGTGATATGCTTTTTTTATCTGGCGGAAAAGAATTAAATCCAAGAATATTTAAAATGCAATCACGAGAAAAACAAGAATTATTTTTTCAAAGGTTATCAACAATATTTTATAAATTGCACAATTTGGAAATAGCTCACAATGATCCACATATAGGAAATATTGTTGTAGATAATAATGAAAATGTAACATTAATTGACTTTAAAAGAGCAAAAAAAGAAAAAGTTAATTGGAAAAGCGCAAAAGAAATTTATGATTATTTTGATGGCGATTATTTAAATTTAACAAGAACTATTCATGATTTGGGCCTAACAGAATTTAATGCAGGCCACTTTTTCTCATTTTTGATAAGTAAATATCCTTGTTCTGACGAAGTTAAAAAACAATTAAAGTTGATTATTTCTGACCTTTTGAAAGCTTTTTACGAAAGCCCGGCTAGATTTAATGCATAATTGGGTTTTAGGTAAGAAAGATATAAAAACCTTAGTGACCCAATATATATACAATATATAAGACTCTATTTTTAGATGACAAGGTGAAATAATGGCTATTTGTGTTAGTTGTAAGAAAGACGCTGATAAATATGTAAAATTTAAGTGCCCTAAATGTGGTACTGAAATAGTAAGATGTTCTAAGTGTAGATTGATAGAAATCGATTATCAATGTCCCAAATGTGATTTTAAAGGAATATAAGGTGTTATTAATGGGCGACATATTAGTTGTTTACGATGTAACAGTTGAAGATCAAGAAATGTTAGACGCAGTAGAAAAAAAATGTAATGCAATAAATGTAGGCAAGTTACAAAAAGTTGAAAGAGTACCATTTGTTTTTGGAACCGAAGCAATTAGAGTTGCGGTTGTTGTTCCGGATAAAACTGATGGAGTATCTGATGCTATTGAAGATTATTTGAATTCAATAGATGGGGTATCATCAATCAATAATGTAGCGACTACTTTGGTTTGAGTGATTTTGATGATATTTATTGGAGATATAATTGCCAGCGAAAACGAATATTTAGCAGGCAAGGGTACTTTTGTTGATGATGAAGGAAATATTTGCGCAGCAGTAATTGGAAAAGTTGTTAAAGATGATGCAAAAAAAGAAATTTCTGTAAGAGGAAGATTATTATTACCTAAGCCAGGCGATATTGCAATTGCAATGGTTACCGATGTAAAAGAGAAAGTTGTTTTATTAGATTTAGAAGAAGTTAAAAATTCTAAAGGAGTAGTAAGACGATTACCTAAGAAATCAGGATTAATATTTATTGCAAATTTAAGTCAATCTTATTTAGAAAATCCTAGACAAGCAGTAAAAATAGGAGATTTAATAAGAGGAGAAATTGCAGATGAAGATCCTGGAGCATATTTTATTTCAATAAAAGATCCAAGCTATGGGGTTTTATTGGGTCTATGTAGTAAATGTAGATCAAAATTAATTGAAAAAACAAAAGATATGAAATTAAAAGACTGTTCTGTTATGGTTTGTTCAAAATGTAAAGGAATAGAAACAAGAAAAACTGCAAAAGATTATATTTATAGGGGTGTACAAAAATGAAAATAGAAATCCTAGAAGAAACAAAAGATAAATTGAAAATAAAAATGTTAAATACTAGAATTACTGTTCCAGAAATGTTACAAAAACAATTGTTAACACATAAAGAAGTTTTAATGGCATCTGGTCTAATGAAACATCCTGAAGATAAAGAATCTATTTTTATTTTGCAAGTAAAAAATGCAAATCCTAAAGAAATTTTAATAAAAAGTATTGAAGAATTACAAAAAGAAATATTTGTTTTTAAAGATGAAATGTTAAAGGCAATTCCTGAAGCAAATAAAGCAAAAGGTTTGAAAACTTCTGATGAAAAATCAAAAGTAAAAAAAACAAAATAAATTTTTAGAAACAAATTAAGGCAGCTATATGGCTAATAAAAAAATACCAGAAATTCAAAAAAAAAGAAAATGGTATGGTTATTTAGATCCGTTTCTGCCCTATGATTTATTTATTGTTTATTTGGATAAAAAAAATTTGTCAAATCAATATTCTAATTTTTTGATTTTTATAATTTATTCATTGGCTTTGGCCTACATAATTTTGAAATTATTAGCATTAATATTAGGTGCACATCAAGCAGCAATGATTGTTGTTTCTGGGTCTATGCAACCATATCTAAACATTGGTGATGTTGTTGTTTTATTTAATCCTCAAAATATTGATACAACCTACATTACAATTGATGCAAATATTAAAAATAAACCAATTAGAGACTATTTAGAACCCATATATGGTATTGATGAAAACACAAAATATCCAATTATTATTGATCTAAATGTAATGGGTCAAATTGTTAAACCAAATATTAATGGTAATGTTTTAGTTTATTATTCTGATTTAGAAAAGAAAGAAATAATACATCGTGCAGTATTAGGAATAAAAGCAAATGATGGAATATTTTATTTAACAAAAGGAGATAATGGAAAAACAAATTTTGTTTTAGATGCTGATTGTGGAGCAAAATTTCAAACAAACACCGGTATAGTAACTGTCAAATGTTTGTATCCCTATGCTTTGCAAAAAGAAAACGTTTTGTCTAAATATTTATTCGATATTCCCTATGTTGGTTGGATTAAATTGGGACCAGCCTATGCTTTAGGTTGGAGACCTTA
>CAIWXP010000145.1 GCA_903916665.1 Candidatus Iainarchaeum sp.
CATAATTTACTTCTTTAACAAGACAGGTTTCTTCAACAGATTTAGCAAAAACAAATAACAAAGGAAATAATAAAATTATTAATCCAATTAGACTAAGACCTCTAAAGTCTAAAATAATCATTAAAACAACCCAAACCACAACAAAAATTAAAGAAATAAAAAACATCTTCCGATAATCCTTAAATTGCTTAGCAAATTCTTTTCTAAATCTTTTAAAATTAACAAACATTAATACAATTGCATAGATAAGAGAATAAAAACTTCCAAAAATTAAAAATAATAAGATAAACAATCCAAAAATCTTAAAATTAATAATCCAATTATAATTCAAAGGCAAAATTGTTCCAAGAGCCATAAGAAGTTTTGCATCTCCTCCTGCAAACATTCTAGAATAATAAAAAAGATTTCCGATTACAATAAATATCAAAAATCCAATTATCCCATTAAGAATAAACCAGTAATTGCCAGTAAAGATACTCGTAGAAGCTCTATAACAGATAGCTATTGCAATTAAACTAAAATTCCAGATATTATCAACCTCTCTTCTTTTAAAATCCTGCAGAACTGCTCCAATAATCCAAATAATTGCTAATAAAATCAAAAAACAATTCTCAGAACTTAATATTTCAATCACCATCTTAATTAAAATAAATAAAACAGATTAATAAATGTTTCACAAATACTTATTGAAAATTAGGAAGATAAATCTAACCTAAATTTTTAATTCTTCTAATAATGCACAGTTTAACACAGCTTTGGCTTATGTTCTTCAAGATTAAATATTAATTTCTCGAGCTCTGAAGATGACAAAACATATGGAATGGGCTCATAACACTATTAAATCTCAAAAGAAACTTTGGTTAGCGAATGCTCCAAAGTTTATAGGTAAAGTATATCTTTTAAATCAAAATCAACAAACATCAAAACTTTTTAGTTTCCCTAGTTCTATCATGTCCGCCTTTTTTATATTTGCTATATCTAGCTTTAGCTCTCCTATCATTTTTACTTTTTCTTTGCCCACCACTATCATAATCCATATGTATATCTCCTAGAATTAAGCAGTTGGATTTGCATTCCAAGTACAACCACTTATTGTTTTACAAGTAGCAGAGTCTTTATTATATTTAGAACATAAAATTGTAGCATCAATTATACAAGTTCCTTTAGTTGGATCAACAGTTTCTTTAACATCATCATTCCACTTACATCCTATTAGTTTTACACATTCATCTGAACCTTTATTATCTTTACTAGAACAAACAGATGTAATTATCCCATCACAAGTTCCTTCTTCAACAACTGCACAACTAATTCCAGTACATTTTTCTAAACCATATTTACCTGCAATAGCCTCACAAGTTTTTTCATTAAGAGTTATTGTTTTTCCCTCATTTGTTGCATCATCAACAATAATATTTCTTTGTTTATCACACCAGTCATAATTACTTGATGTTGAGCATGCTAATTGACAACCCTGAACAATTGTTTGAACATTAGATTTTCCTCCACCAAATATTCCAATTTTCTCAAATAAATTACTCCATCCTGTTGTAAATCCGTAAATAAGAACAACTAAAACAACTAAAGCGATTATAATTACAATAATAGTCCCAATAGTCATCTCCTGTGCCTTTTTATTATTCAATAAAAGCTTATTTCCTACTTTCTTGTTTTTCATGTTCACCTTTTTGATATATTGGTTAACAATTTAAGATTTATAAATGTTATGAGATAATCAAATTTAAATAAAATATGCAAATATAGCTTAAAATTAATTTTATAAAAATTTAGGAAGATAAATCTAACCTAAATTTTTTCTTTTTCTAATAATGCATAATCTCAAACTCTTTGTTTAATCCTCTGCAAAGCTGGAAAATTAAAGCCAAAACTAGTAGAAACTACAAGATATCAAAAAAACAAGGGGGCACTCCATCTTAAAAG
>CAIWXP010000146.1 GCA_903916665.1 Candidatus Iainarchaeum sp.
AAATTGAAAGAAATAAAATTAGAGATGAACAAAGAAGACTGCAAGAAGATGCTAAAAAAAAAAATGAATTGGTAAAACAAAAAGTTAGAGCAGAGGACGCAAAAAAATTAGCTGAAGAAAAAAGAAAAGCATTGGAAGAAGCTAGAAAAAAAGCCGATGCTGAATTAAGATTACAAAAAGCAAGAGAAGAAGAACAACTAAAAATAAGACAATCAGAATTGCAAACAACATTAGACAAAAAGCCAAGATCAAAAGAAGAATTAAAACGAATAATAAAAGAATTAATTGAAGAAATAAAAAATGGTTTAGGTTCAGCAACAGTAAAAGAAACATTTAGTGAAGATGAAATTTCTAAATTAGCAAATTATTTTTATGAAATTGAAAAAAGAACCGGTGCTCAAATTGATTTATCAAAAATATTTTATAGGAGTTCTGCAAAAAATATTTTAATATTATTAAATAATGGTTTAGAATATTTTTTACCTAATGCTGTTGAAAAAGTTAATGAAGACACTAAATATTTTACCTGTCCAATAGTTGAATCAAGTAGAAAGTATTGTTTGATTTATGTGGTTAAGAATGGAGAAACTAAACCAGCTGTATATTATACTTCGAATTCATCTGTAAGTTGGAGATTGGTTGCACAAAGAGGAACAGCAAATCCAGAACAATTTGATCCTAGTTATTTAAATAAATCAAATAGGGGAGAAGATGCCTTAGCATTACCTTGGGAATTACAAAAGAAATTAGATGCTCAGAAACCAGTTAATAAAATAATTAATATGAAATATATCTCTCCATTTTTGGGAGATATATATACCGAATCTCCAGATATAGAAAGAAAATTAATTAAAAGTAAAGATTTGAATAGCTGGGAAGATATTAAAGAAGTTGAAGATGTTATTAATAGTAGTATTAAAGCAGGGCAAGCTAAAAGACCAATTATTGATATTAAGAAAATAGAAAACCAACCTAATTTTTCAAAAGTATTAGAAGTATGGAATATTCATTCTTCAATGTATGGAGACATGAAAAAAGTAAGTGTTGAAAGTAACGATGGTCAATTGGTTTGGATTTTTAATGTTACTAAATATGGTTCCTTTGTTAATACAATACAAACAAAAAAACATATTTTATCAAAATATGGTTTGGCAACGGTTCCTGAATTCTCAACAGAATATGATGATTTAATGATGACGATGCCAGCTTTAGAGTATCACATACAACCATTGAGACAAATAGCATCTAGATTATTATTAGAAAGATTAGATACTCATTTTTATGGCACCCACAATAAACAATTTGTTGATTTATTAGAAATACATGTAAAAGAAATTGTTGAAAATATGAGGCCCGAACATATTGTTGAATTAAAAAAATTAGGTGTTGGTTTAGGACTAACAGATCCTGCATTAATAATAAAAAATTATGTTTTAAAATCGATTAAAAAAATGGCAGATGCAAAACAATCAAATGATAAAAATGGCTATGATAATGAAAGAAAAAAATGGGATAAATTTAAAGAAGATATTGAAAATGCATTGATAATTTCTTCAAAATCTGTTGGATCCTATATGCCAGTAACAAAAACATTATTATCTCATCCTTTTTTAGCAAGTATTCAAGATCCTTTGAATAGAATTGCAAATGTAGAAAAAATTACGCAAACTTCAAGAAATCCAATTGTTTCACCATTAAAAACAGAAGTAAGAGAAAAAAGTATAGATATTTTTAGAATATTTAATAAATACGAAGGTACAGAAAATGGTTTTGTATTTAGTAGATATTTACAATTGTTAAATGTAATTGGTAAAAGACAATCAGAAAGAACTTTTGGGGTAACTTCAGAATATATTGATATAGCAGATAAAGCTAATAAAGCAATAGAACAATTTGAAAAAAAAGAAATTAATGAAAAGTTTTTTAATCATGTTTTTGATGATTTAATTGATATTGCTAATAAACGAAAAAATAGTAATCTTCCAAAACCTAAGGCACCTGAACCACCTAGACAAAAACCAGGTGAGCCACGAGTAATAAAAGTAAATGTACCTACAGCTCCAAGAAAAAAATTATTAAAAGAAGTTGAGCCAATTGGTGAACAAGAAAGCGAACCAATAGGAACAAAATCAGATTTAAAAAGATATGTTGAAGAACCATTATTAGCAGCAGCAGAATTATTCTATGATTTAAATATTTCAACAGTTACAGGTTCTGCAAATAAAAAACATGTTAAAGGATTTAATGTTTATTTAGGAATTGACGGAAGTAAATTAACTCCTGAGAATTTAGCAATTGCAAAAAGATTGGGTGCATTAAATGGTGGACCACACGCATTGGATAAAGATAAATTAGTATTTAGTATTCCTGTAACCGGAGAAGAAACAGTCGAAGAAATTAGCAATAAATTTTTAGTAATAGCAAAACAATTTAAAAAACAAGAACTTTCAAAGCCAACACCAAAAAAAGGACCCGAATCTCCAAAACCAAAAGCGCCAGAACCACCAAAACCTAATGGTTCAAAAGGACCAGGCCCTATACTGCCAGGCGAACCTAGAGTTATTTTAAATGGTCCAAGAGTAAAATTAACGGGACCAGATGCAGCAATAGTTGATTTAGGAAGAATGGATGGTGTTAGTCAAAAAGGTCCAACACGATTAAATGATGAAGATTGGACAACTAGGCCAACAAATTCAAAAGAATTAAGTCTTTTAGAATTAGAAATTTTAGAAAATTTAAAAAATAGGGCAAGAAAAAAATATGGTGAATTTGGGGATAATTTAGTTTCTGAAATTGCGAAAAAATCAAAATTAAATATATTAAAGAATGGTGGCGAAGAATTAACAAAAAATGAATTGCAATATTTAGAACGAGAATACAATGAAAGAATACAAGCCTATGAACTATTAAAATCATTAAATAATTATGGTTTGGGCGAATATTTTAGCATTGGTGATGCACAAAGAATAATATTTAATATGGTTAAATTTGGATTATTTAAAGATGGTTCAGAACTAAAAAGTGTAACTCAAAAAGAAGGCAAAACAGTTTTAACATTATTTCCTGAAATGAAATTAAATTTACCCTTTGATAAAAAAACAATTTATTTAGTTTTAGATGATCATTCAATTTTAGAATTAACCCCAAGATTTGCATCGGGTGCTAATTTTTTAGGATTTGCAAGAAAGAAATATTCTAGTGAAATTTCAAAAGACAATCCAAAAGTAATGGGATTTGTTTTTGTTGATAAAGATGCACATGGTTTTGGTTATCAAAGCTATAGTTTAGAAGAACCAAAAAAAGAACCAGTATTTGAGCATCCAAAAATAAATTCACAAACAAATGAAAGATTAGTAACTGCAATTAAAAGTGATAATATTGATGCAATTGGAAAACTTTTCGAACAAAAAGTAGATTCAGGAGAAGTATTGGGTATGCTATTTGTTTTAGAACATGGTTTAGCAGAAATTGATTTCCCTAGTAGAGGAGGATTTGCTGCTGCAAAAGCTAATTTTCCAGATAAATTTAAACAATTGGGGGAATTTTTAAAACAAATGTTAAAATGGAATTTGACAGCTCAAGAAATTGTAAAAATAAAACAAATATTAACAAATCATTTTGATTGGAAAGAAACTAAACCTGCTCAACCAAGGCCTCCCACACCACCTAAGGAAGGACCACAAAGAATTAGAGTAGCGCCAGGAAATATTGTAGATGAAGAAGTTGAACAATTGGACATTCCTAGAACCCATTCTCCAATGCCAATTAGTGAAACTAGTTTATCTGGTCAAATATTAAGAAAATATTTAGAATTAAAATTTTATGGATTAAATACAACAAATAGCAATAATTTTGTTATTGCCTGTGAAATAAGATTTATTCATTTAGCTTTTAAAGAGGGTTTAATTAACGAACAAAAACTATTAGAAGATTGGGATAGATTATTAAAATTAGCAGTTCAAAGAAAAGTAGTTAAAACAGACAGCGCACCAATTATTTCAAAACCAGTACAAAAAGTAAATGTATAGTTTACTATTTTTCATTTTACATTTTTATCTCTTTTTCATTATTGTTATTTAATGATATATATTTAAATATACTCAATCATATATTTGTTATATATAAGTAATGAGTATAATTTTACAATTTATATATTATAATTATGTTTAAAAGTGATACTAATGGAAACTAATGTTAATACTGAAAAATCTATTGAAAAAAAGCAAGAAATTAATCAAAAACCTGCTGAGCCAAAAAAAGATTATAAAGAAACTGAAAAAGAAATTTGGGATTTCTGGCAAAAGGAGCTGGTATACAAATACGATCCAAAATCAACTAAACCTATTTTTAGTATTGATACTCCTCCTCCAACAGTTTCCGGAAAAATGCACCTGGGTCATGCCTATTCCTATGTGTTACCAGATTTTATTGCTCGTTATAAAAGAAAAAAAGGATTTAATGTTTTTTATCCTTTTGGCTTAGATGATAATGGCATTCCAACTGAGATATTGGTAGAAAAATTAGCAAATGTAAGAGCAAAAGAAGTAGGAAAAAGTAAATTTATTGAATTGTGTTTAAAACATACAAAAGAATCCGAAGAAGAATTATATGCTGATTTTAAAAGTTTAGGAATATCCTGTGATTGGAATTTATTATATAGAACCATATCCCCAGAAGTAGTTAAGGTTGCGCAATATTCATTTTTAGATTTACATAAAAAAGGAAAAATATATAGAGAAAAGGGACCAATATTATGGTGCACTAAATGTCAAACTGCCATATCACAAGCAGAATTAGAAGATCATAATAAAGATACTTATTTTAATGATTTAATTTTCAAATTAGATAATGGGGAAAATATAATTATTGCAACCACTAGACCTGAATTTTTAGCTGCCTGTGTTGCAATATTTGTTCATCCTGAAGATGAAAAAAATAAACATTTAGTTGGTAAATACGCAACTGTACCTTTATTTAATTTCAAAGTAAAAATATTGGCCGATAAAAGAGTTGCTCAGGACAAAGGAACTGGTATTGTAATGTGCTGTACCTTTGGTGATCAAACCGATATGGAATGGTATAAAAGTTATAAATTAGAATTAAAAGAAGCTATTTCAATTGATGGCCGAATGACTAGTATTTGTGGAAAATATGCAGGAATGAAAATTGAAGAAGCAAGAAAAGAAATTATTGAAGAATTAAAACAACAACATTTAATTGTTGAACAAAAGAAAATTTCACACGCAGTTAATTGCCATGAAAGATGCTCTACTCCTGTGGAAATTATTGTTGAATCACAATGGTACATTGATTACATGAACGACAAAAAATTATTTATTGAAGAAGCAAATAAAATTGATTGGAAACCAAAACATATGAAAGTGAGATATGATAATTGGGTAAATAATTTACAATGGAATTGGTGTATCTCAAGACAAAGATACTATGGTGTTCCTTTTCCTGTTTGGTTTTGTAAAAAATGTGGTAAAACTATTTTTGCAGAAGAAAAAGATCTACCAATCTATCCTGAAGAAACTATGCCAAAGCAAAAATGTTCCTGCGGTTCCGAATCTTTTATTGCAGAATCATCGGTAATGGATACTTGGTCAATTAGTGCATTAACTCCTTTGATAAATTTAGGTTGGCCAAAAAAGAATATTGATGGCACATTACCTATGAGCATGAGACCTCAGGGTCAAGATATTATTACATTGTGGGCATTTAATACCGTTGTAAAAAGTTTATATCACACAGGAAAAATTCCTTGGAATACATTAATGATTAACGGCTATGTTTTAGATCCTAAAGGAGAAAAAATGTCTAAGAGCAAAGGTAATGTAATTGGGCCACAAGAAACTTTAACAAAATGGGGCAAAGATCCATTTAGATATTGGAGTGCTCAAATGACATTGGGAAATGATATTGCCTATTCCGAAAAAGAAATGCAAGCTGGACAAAAATTAATTATTAAATTGGATAATGCAATGAAATTTGTAGATATCATGTTACAAAATTATAGCACCATACCAAAATTAAAAGAAATAAAAAAATTAAATGCAACTGATGCATGGATTTTAGCAAAATTAAATAAAATCATAAAAGAAAATACTGAAGATTTAGAAAAATTTGATTATACACATGCTATTCAAAGAATTAGAGATTTTTTCTTTATTGATTTTTGTGATAATTATATGGAATTTGTAAAATATAGAGTTTACGGAAATGACGAGGAATCAAAAAAAGCATTGGCCTATACTTTGTTTAATGTTTCATTTCAAATTGTAAATCAATTAAGTATCTTTATGCCTTTTATTTGTGAAGATGTTTATTTGAAATATTTCAAAAAGCATATAAATACAAAAAGTATAACATCATGCGATTGGCCAAATTCGGAAAATTATTTAGAAGAAGATTTAACTAATGGAGAATTATTAAAAGAAATTGTTGGGCAAGTAAGGAAATATAAGAGCCAAAAAGCAATGTCTATGAAACAAGAATTAGCCAATGTTATAATAAGTTCACCCAAATCTTTACATATTGATTTAAAAAGTGAATTATTATATATAATGTTTATAAAGAAAGTAAATATAATTGAGGGGCAAGATATAACAATCTTGGAGGAATAATTATGCCAGTATTAGCTGAAAAACCAAAACCTTTAGCAAACAACAAATTTAGAGAAATGAAAGAAGTTCATAGTGCCAAAGGTAGAGAAGTAGCATATAAAAGATTATATAACATTGATAATCCTAAATTTGCAGATGTTTTCGGCAAGGCATTGGAAGAAACTCAAATCCCTCAAAGAAGTTTAATGATATTAAATGCTAATCTGGATAAAAATCAAAGACTGGATATGTTAAGAAAAGAAATCCTAGATAATTTATATGTAACTGCTAATTTTCAAGTTAAGGAAATGTCTCCCAAAGATAGGGAAAGAACATTTCGTTTTATTTTAAGTGTTATTGTTAGAAATTTAAGAATTAAAGGACAATTAACTATTAATCCATTTACAGGTAAACCATTACCTCCAATTGGACCAAATCCTACACCTTCAGCACCGCAAGGAAATCCTCAAGGACCTGCACAAAGATCTACCGGACCAACTCCTTCTGTTACTTCAACAAGACCAGTAGCACCAACTCCTGGTGTACCTAGTTCTAGAGCAAGACCCGCACCTTCGCAAGTTGCTCCTACTCCTTCTGGACCTTCGAGACCAGAAACTAGAAGACCTGAAGAAATTGTTAGACCCACTGAACCAAGTATGGCCGATGCTCAAAGAGAAGTTATTAATGTTTTAAGAGCAAGAACAAAACAAGCAGAAATTGATGAATCCTATAGACAAAGACAAGCTGAGCAAGATGAATTAAAAAGAAGACAAGAAGAAGAAGCTTGGAATAGAAAAAATGCACAGGATAATCAAAATAAAGAAACATTAAGATTACAAGAAGACAGAGAGAAAAAACTATTTACAAAATCAAGAATAAATATTGCTGAAATTTTTAATGATTATGAAAAACATTTGGATTTTATGATAAGTATTGGACAAATGACTGAAAAAAGAAAACAAGAATTATTAAACACTTTACAAAGACAAATACCTAGATTAGGTGCAGAAAAAGCAAGAAATATGATTACTAAAATTTTAGAAAATGACAGAACAAGAATGACTCCTCAACAAAGACAACAAGAAGTTAATGAAAGACCAACACCGGGACCTGTTACTGCTCCTAGTCAACCAATTGTAAATATTGGTGCAGATAGAATAGGAGCAGAACCAATAGCAACTATATCAACAACACCGTCTAAAGGAATTGGCGCAGATAGAATTGGTGTTACTCCCGTAAGATCTAGTGAAAGAGGATCAGTTGCAATAACTGCTCAAGAAGAAGCAGCTAAATCTGCAAGAGTTGCTTTAACCGCAGAAAGACAAAAATTAGCAAATACTTTAGCAGCAAGACAAGCAGCATTGAGTAGAGATGGTAGTGTAAAAATAACAGAAAGAGATGCAGTAGCAAGAGCTGCTAGGGAAGCACAAGCCCCTAGTGTAGCACCTAGACCTTCTGAAGATAGAAGTGTTGGAATAACTGCAAAAGAAGAAAAAGCAAGAGCTGCAAAAGAATTAGAATTGCAAAAAGCAAAAGAAGAAGCAGCTAGAATTGCAGAAGCAGGAAGAAGAGAACATGAAATTGTTACCTATAGTTTATTGGCAAATGAATTAAGTAGAATTAGAAATACATTGGATATTTCTGATGTTAAAACAGCACAGGATTTAGAAGCTAAATTAAAATTGGGACAATTAAAAATGGACATTAGAATGGTTCACAATATGATTGCAGAAAATATAGATGTAATGAAACAACCTGAAATTGATAATTACACTAAGCAATTATATGATGCAGAAGATTTATTATATAATTTAAAAAGATTTGAAGAAAATATTGATAAATTCTCACCACAGAGTACTCAAGAATTATTATTTTGGTTAAAAACAGATGTGGATAGAAATTGGTTAGGTAATTATATTACATTTGTAATTAATGGTGAAAAAGGAATAAGACCTTTGCCCGACTTTTTTGAAAAAATTGGTGGCGATGCAAAGGATTGGGGAATATTAAATAAATATGCTAACGACCATGACATTGTTGGAGAACAAAGAGTTAAATTTTTATTTGATTGGCAAGATGAAACACCAGAAAACCTAAGGAGTTTTATAGAAGATTTTTCTCCAGAAACACCAGAATCATTGGAAATGCCAAATCCTGTTCCTTTAGATGTATTACCAGAACCAGAAGTTCAATATGAAGATCCAGAACTAGAAAGAATCAGAAAAGATAACGATAGAAGAAGAGATATGCTAGATTTAATTGAACGAGAATCTGATGTTTTGGGTACAGTGTTTATGCCAACCAATATGTCTGAATTTGATCTACAAGCAGATAAATTAGCAAGTGATAGAGTTGCACAATTAAAAGAAAATATACAAAAACAATTAAAAGAATCTAGAGCAAATAAAAGTGCAGAAGATGAAAAATTAGAACCTTTAAGAAAGCAAATTAAAAAAGATTATAATGTATTACAAAATATTGTTAGATTAGTTTCTTTATTAAATCCAGAAAGAAGAAAAGAATATTATGATGCATTGGATAAAATAATGAGAGATACAAAATCTTCAGATTTAGAAACAAATGTTGCGGCTCATAGAACTGCTATTATTGTATTTAAAAGTTTTTTAGAAACTGCAATAGACAAATTAATTTTTGAATATGGCGACTATGAAAAAGTAATTAAAGAAAATAAAAAGACACCTTTAGAATGGGTTACAAATTCATTGGAATCAATAAAATCAAGATTAGCAGAATTACCAGAATATAAAGATGTTTTACCAAAAATTGAACAGGCATTACAAGCAAAACATAATTATGTAAGTTTAAGAACCGCAAAAAGAATAACTCACGATATAGAAACATTAACAACAATGGATCTAAGAGATGTTGAAACTGTTTTTGCATTAAGATCAAGATACAGATTTCAACAAATGGAAGATAGATTATTAGAATTTGATAGGTTATTAGCTGATTTAACAGTAAATGGAAATTTATCTTATCAAAATACATTAGAATTATTAGATGCACAACTATCTCCAAATAGATTCCATAAAGCAATGAAAATCATTTTTGATAATCCTATGTTATTTAATTCTAAAATAAATGAATTATTAACTATTTTAAAAACTAGCTACACTTCAACTAGTGGAATAGACGCAAAAACAAGAGAGGTAGATTTATTAGAAGAATTTGTTAATACAACATTACAAGCAAATCAAAGAAAGACATTACCAGCACCAGGCTATTCAACAATTACAAATGAAGATATTGCAAAGGATGTTGCCCAAATGTTAATTGATTTAAGAAATAAAAGTGCAAGAACAAGATATGAAGCAGGATTAGTATTACAAGCAGATATTGATGCTAGAGATGCTAAAAGACAAGCACAACAAGCAAGATTAGCTGGAAAAGAAACACCAGAAGAAACATTAAGATTAGATAGAATTGCAAGAAGACAGGCAAGATCAAATAAAAGAATTAATGATCCAAAAGTTCAAGCAAGAATTGCACAACAAGGTAAAAGAACAAAGGTAAGAGGAGAAGTATTAGAACTAGATGGTAATGATAGTTCTCATTCAGCAATAGCAGAAGAAGAACCAGTTGTATTAAAAGATCCAAATCAAACAGAATTTGATTTTAATAATGATGTAAATGCAAAAATAGGTCCAACAAGACTTGCAAAAACAGAAGCAGTAATTAGTGAATTACAAATTCAAGAATCTTTTAGCTATGAAAAAATACCTGCAAAACAAGAAGAACAAGAAAAAAGAAAAATTAATAAAGCATTAAGTAGAATAAGTAAAAAATATGGAATGGATATTAATGCTGCAAATTTAGAAAGAATTGTTATTAGAATAGATGGTATTGTTAAAATTGGAGATTTTACATTAAAACCAATTGCAAATATTAGCGATGGAGTATATGTTGAAGAAACTAGTGCTGATGGCAGTAAAAAAATGGTAAAATTAAAATCTAATCAATTAGGAGTTTATTCAACCAATAGATTATTTACCTATAATATTGGTACTTTATATGATTCGATTTCAGTTAGAAATCATGGTAAACAATTTGTAGAAAATCTATTAGGTTTATTAATACCTCAAAAAGATGGATCTATGGTTGTTTATAGACCCAAAAAACAATATTTAGAAAGAAAAAAAAAAGATGAATCTTCAAGGATAGCAGCATCTACAGAATTACCAAAAGGTCAAGTTGATTTATTTGGTGGTAATTCAGAATCAGTTCCTGAAAGAGATGCTAACGAATCAGAAATAAATGAAAATACAGAAGGTCAATTAGATTTATTTACAGAACAACAAAAAAAAGATGAAACTGAAAAATCCTATGGCGAAAGATTAGCACAACAAGAAGTACAAAAAATAAGAACTGAAGAAGAAATGTATAGACAAAGAGATGCTGATGAATTATTAGATCAAACTGAATTAAAATCTTTAGAGCAAGAAGAAGCTGCAGAAGTACAACAACAAGCAGCATACAGAACAGCAGCAGGTCAAAGAGATGAAATAAATAGACAAAGAGCAGTTTTTCCTAGCACAGACTATGCAGGACCCGTAACTCAAGGAAAAGAATTAGCAAAATATGTTGACAAAAAAACATTATTATTAGATAAACTTTCAAAAGCACCAACTATTTTTAATACATTAAAAAATACATTAGAAAATACTACCCCTGAATTAGCAAGAAATCCAGAGATAAATCCAATTATTGAAGGAGAAGTATTAAACAATCAATTTGTTATACCTGCAAACGTTCTAGGCCCTAATACAATAGGTTTTCCCAAAAATCATTTGGTAATTTTAGGACGAAATAATTATACTGTTATTGATTCTTTTGGAAAAGTAGAAACATTTAATCTAGATAAACCTTTGGTTAGAGATATATCAAGATACAATGGAATATTTATGTTAACCGATGAAGGATTGGTTTGTTGGAGATTGAGTAAATACAATAATAAAATAACAAAAATTAATTCAGAAGACCCAAATTCTGGTTCTGAAAAAGCATTAACAAGAGAAGCAATTGAAGCAGCAAGACCAAAGGAAATTATAACACCTTTACAAATATTAGAAGATCCTAGAGCACAAATATTTGCAGCCATAGATAGATTACCCACTGAATTGAAAGATGCTATAAATCTTAGAATTGGAACATTATCAGAAGAAGAAAGAAAACCTAAATTAATTATGGATCCTTTAGTTTTAAATGATTTAATAGAATTAAGAAAAGAGCCTTCGGCTTTAAGAGAAGACGGAAATACATTGGGAAATAATTATTATATTCCTGCAGGTTTATTAACACAGGAACCAATAAATATTTTTGAAAACCATTTATATGTTATTGGAAGAAATAAATTAACAATAGTGAAACCAGATGGAAAAATTGAAATTGTTAATTATCCTCGATTACCAGAAAATGTATCTGGCGAACAGGGTGCATTTATGTTAACAAGTAAAGGATTTGTATCTTGGAATTTTGGTTTAAATAAAAATGTAAAATTTGATTTAGAATTAAGATCTAAGCAAATGGATTTACCTGTAGATGCACAATTAGCCTATGACGATATTTTTAAAACGGCTAAAAGAAAAGGATTAACAAAAACAGCAAATAAATCAGCAATAGAAGCTAAAAAACAAGGATTATTAGATACAAAACAAATAAGAAGTATATTACAAGCAGAATTTCAAGATAGATCTAGAGTTGCAAAATATTTAGATGATGATTTTGCTAGTAATACAACAAGAACTGTTTTAAGAACAAATGTAAAAGGTTCTGCTACATTTAATATGAATGGTTATCAATTAACAGTAACTGATAATGGAATAACTGTCGATGATTTTATGGGCACACACATAATAAACAACCTCACATTAAATGAAGGCCAAACATTGGTTGCTAACGGAAAAATAAAACTATATACTGAAAGAGCATTTGGTGCTTTTGAAACAAGTAGATTTGTAGGAACTGCAATAGCCGTACCTAAATTTTATATAACTAGATTTGGAGATCGTTTGGTAATACATACATTACCCTAAATCTTTTTCTTTTTTTAAACTATTTTAAATTAAAACTAGAATTAAAAATATAATAAAACAAATTATTGCAAAGGTTCTGTGATAGTAGGCTATTAAACTTAATAGTGGTGGAACTAAAAGCAATAAAATTGCTTCTTGCTTTAATATAATATGCATTGCAATATAGTAACCAAACAGACTACCCAATGCAAATATCATGAAAATAACGGCGACTAATAAAGATATTGATTTACCAACATATAACCAAATTTTATCAAATAATTTTTCAAAAGGGGTACCTATAGTTTTCCAATCAACCATAAAATCTCACCAATTAAATTATATCATTTTTTTTGCCATCTTCTTTGCTTTTCTAAAACAACCTGTATGCCACATTTGACCTAACCATTTCCT
This sequence comes from Candidatus Iainarchaeum sp., assembly GCA_903916665.1. Lineage (GTDB taxonomy): Archaea > Iainarchaeota > Iainarchaeia > Iainarchaeales > 0-14-0-20-30-16 > 0-14-0-20-30-16. Next base: position 13,052 of record CAIWXP010000146.1, read on the forward strand.
ATCGGGATTATCACCCTGGCAAAAAGCACATTTTTCTCCTGATGCTTTTGAATTTTCCTGAGCAATAACCTCTGGTGTTTGTTCTTCTTTACCTACTTTAGGAATTAATTTCTTTAAAAAATCTTTCATTGTCATTTAATCGCCCTATATTAAATTAATTTATTTTTGCCAATTCTTAATATCAAACTCACTGTCTGTATTATACCCTTGGAATGTTTGCTTCAAATCCTCTTGATTTGGTTTTTCTTCTTTATTAGTTTGTTTTTGATCTTCCTTTGGTTCATTCTCTTTCTTGGGTTTTCTTTTAAACAAATTTTTCCAAAATGTAATAAATCCATTTTCCTTTTTTGGTTCTTCTTGAGATATGTCGTGTTTTTCTAATTCTTTTGTATAATTATTTATACTTTCATCACTAATGTGTGCTTCATCAACACTTAAATCTTCATCGTTTACTTGTACTTTTTCTTTATTATCTGAAAATATTGCATTCATTAATTCGCTTGAAGGTTTATTAGCTTTATAATTATTTGTATCTTTTTCTTCTTTAATGGTTTCATCAAATGTTTGTTTAGGCTCTTTTTTTCTAGTCGTCAATATTCTTTCATTTAAATAGGATACTTTTATACTATATTCATTTAATTTAGACTCAAATTCCCTTTTGTTTATATCGCCTTGTAAATATTTTTCTTTTATTTCCTTAAGTTTTGTTTTATAATTATCTCTTTCTATTGTAAGATCTTCCATGGTTTCTCTAGAAAATATTGCCCTAAGTATTAATATAATATTTATTAAAATAAAAATTCCTACTATAATTAAAAATAAAGTCCAATAGGTACCTGGATTTAAAGGCTCGGTAATTTGAGCATAGTAAATTTTATTATTAAATGAAAATCCTAAATTTTCATCTAAATTTGTAAATGGTATTAAAAGTTTATTATAACAAAATGAATTATTTCTAATATAATATTCTTTTTCAGAGTCATTTAAATTTATTTTAAATATCCCCATATCATTAACTGAATCACCATTTGTGTATAAAACAGTAAAACATAGTTCAAAAGGATTACTAATAACAGTATTTTTAGGATTAGTTACTTCACCTATTTTTAATCCTTCTAATAAGGTTGAATTAATGATTAAATTTAAAGGATATGTTTTTGTACCTTTTATTGTTTTATTAAATGTACAATAAATAGGAATTGTATTTGTATCTTCTTTAACAGTTAATAAATAATTACAATTATTTGATTTAGAACAATCAAAACTAGTTTCAGAATCATAGGAGTTTAATGAACATTTTAAATCAGATATTTGTTGATTTTTCAAATCTTCAAAGTTTAATAATATTTCTTTTTGTTCACCAATTGTTAATGTTTTATAATCGTCTAAAGGATTATTTTTTAATTTAATGATTTCAGTTATATCCCCAATGGGATAGGTTTGCTTTGTATTGGTAAAGCTACCTTCTAAAGAAGTAATAATGGATAATACTAATTTACCATCGGTTAACATATCTTTTGTTATTATTGTATTTTGCAAATGATATATATTTCCTGAATCTTTAGAAAAAGTATATTTATTTGTTCCAATTTTAACAGACAAATTATTTATATTTGGATAATTTAATATCTGTTTGTTACTATCAACCAATAAAATTTTCAAATCAACTATATTGGTTCCAATATAATAAGGACTACTATTTGGATATTGAGTATTTATTTCATAGTTTATTTGGTTAGAATATGCAAAACCAAATAATAATAAAATAAAAAAGATGGAAAAGAAAATTTTGGAGTTCATACGAAACCTACATTTTCCTCAAACTTTCCAAACACTCATTACAAATAGTTATATTTTTAAAATTTGTAAAATTTTCTGTAACTAAACCGCAAGAACTACATCTTACTTCTTCTGCATCATCCAATGCCCAATCTCTTAAAAATTCCCAAGTAATCCAAGAAGGCATAATTAGTTCTCTTAAAACTGATTTATCATTTTCTACTATTCTTTTCTTAAATAAAGCAGGTATTTTTTGATCTATTGTTTGCAACCATCTTGCCCTATCTGATTGTCCAGTTCTTTGCAATTTCATGGCCATTTCTTCAATTTGTTTTTTGTCCATACAAACACCCCAATAAATTCTAAATAATTATAATCTAATGC
>CAIWXP010000147.1 GCA_903916665.1 Candidatus Iainarchaeum sp.
AAAAATTCTTTCTCAGTAAATGCATCAAATATTTTCAATTTTTCTAATATGTTATTGGCACTCAATGGATCAATATATAATTCAGAAACTCTTTTTCCTAATTCTGTTGCTTTAATTATGCTTTTATTAATTTCAACAAATCCAAAATTTTTCAATTCTCTTAATATTGTTTCAACTTTATACATCAATGAATTTAGATCTCCAAATCTAATTGCATAGAAAGTTTCATTAAAGAATTTTTCTAAACTTTCATCATTAAAAACAATTTCATTTGAAATAATAGATAATAATTGTGTTCTCAAAACAGGAATATATCCTAATTGGCTTTCTACATCTTCTGGCAACGCATAAACATATTTTTCAAATAGTTTATCCATATCATCTTCATCTTTTGCAATTAATATGCTTTCTCCACTAGTATCGTATCCTAACCGTCCTGCTCTGCCTGACATTTGAACATATTCTTTAACAGGAATGGGTACCATGCCATTTGCACTATGTCTATGAATAGTATGAATAATCACTCTATATGCCGGAAGATTAACCCCTGCTGCCAATGTGGGCGTAGAAACCAATATTTTCAGATGTCCTGTTTTAAATAAATCTTCAGTTTTTGTTCTTAATGTATCTCTTAAACCGGCGTGATGAAAACTTGCACCATGAATTAGATTATTTGCAATATCTTTATCATAGTCAGTAGTTAATGAATAATCAATATCTTCAATTGTTTTTTCGATTTGTTTTTTCTCTTTTTCTGTTAAATATTTTTTTGTAAATATTTGCATTTTCTTTGCAATGCTTTCTGAGTTCTTTCTTGTGTTAGTAAATATTAATGCTTGTTTATTTTTTTCTAAAGTATCAATTACTAAATCTTCCATTGTACTAAATTTAGTATTAATTTTTTCTTCTGTATTATCATCAAATTTAATATAGTTATCAAATATAATCCCTTTTTTTAATTTAACAGGTCTATATTCAGAATAAATTAATTCTCCGTTGATCCAAGAGGCTAATTCTTTTGCATTTGGAATGGTTGCTGATAATCCTACAATTTTAATTTGTGAAATAATTTGTTTTAATTCAACAACAGTAGTTTCTAATGTTGCGCCTCTATCCGAATCAATATTATGTATTTCATCTATTACTAATAACCCAACAGTATGCAACCAAGGTGCTTTGTGTCTAATTAATGAATCTAATTTTTCAAATGTTAAAAATATAATTTGATAATTATCTAAGTATTTAGAACTCGAATCCAAATCTCCTGTAGATAATCCAATTTTCAAATCAAATGCTTTTTCATATTTATTTTTAAAAGAATGGCTATGTTCATAGGTTAATGCTTTTAAAGGAGAAATAAATATTGCTCTTTTTTTCTTTTCTAAAACAGTATTTAACATTAATACTTCGGATACCAATGTTTTGCCGGAACTTGTGGGGCTTGCAATTATCAAATTTTTATTTAAATATTCTTCTTTAAGCGCTAGAACTTGCATTTCATTAAATTCTTCTATTTTGTTAAGTTCTTTAACTTTTTGCAATAGTTCTGTAAAATTAGACATATATAAAAATATAAAAAAGGATTTAAACTACTTTCTCTTTGTTTTGCCTCTGAATGGCTCACTATGGTGAGAGCTTCTAAGGTGTATATAAAAAGATTATTTTCTTTTTGTTTTGTCCTCAATTTTATCAATTAATCCATCTTTTATGTAATATATAACATCAGCATATTTAGTCATATTGGCATCATGGGTCACAATAACAAAAGTAGTGTTGTTTGTATCTCGTAATTTAATTAATAATTCAGCAATATTAACTGCATTTTTTGAATCTAAATTACCTGTTGGTTCATCGGCAAAAACAATTTCGGGGTTATTAATTAAAGATCTTGCAATGGCAACTCTTTGTCGCTCACCACCAGAAAGTTCATTTGGTTTATGATCTAATCTATGACCTAAACCAACTTCTTTAATAATTTCAATGGCCCTGACTGTTTTTTTATCTGTTGTATTATCCGGTATTGTTGGAACTAAAACATTTTCTAAAACACTAAGTGTAGGAATTAAATTAAAACTTTGAAATATAAAACCAAAATAATATCTTCTAAATATTGCCAAACTATAATCATCTAAGTTTGTTAAATCTGTGTTTCTAACAATTAATTTTCCTTTATCTGCTTTATCCAATGCACCCAATACATGTAATAGTGTAGATTTACCAGAACCAGAAGGCCCTAAAATCATTGCAATTTGACCTTTTTTAATTGATAGATTAATACCTCTGACGGCATAAACATCAACATCATCTAGTTTGTAGGTTTTATGAATATCTTCAACTTTAATTATTTCACTATTATCTCTTACCATTTTAATCACTATATTTTTTATTTATTTCTTTTAATATTTCAAAACTTTTTCTCAAACTATTTTCGTATTTCTTTAAATCAATATCTTTTATTTTCTTTTTCTCATAATTATTCATAAATTTAATAATGTCTTCTAAATATTCTGCAGTGATTTTTGCACTTATTCTGTGATGAGATAAAAAGATTTTCATAATCTCTTCAGGATTTGTATCTAAATTATGACCAGATTGAAATGACTTAACTATTTGTTTTTCCATTTCTTTAAATTTCTTTTTTAGGATATTTAAGTATTCTTTTCCATTATCTGTAATAAAATATATTTTTTTATTACCTTTTTCTTTAATAGTTAAATATTTATCTTCTAATAGGTCTTCAAGTGCAGGGTAAAGTGATCCAAAACTTGGAACAAATAGATTACTAGA
>CAIWXP010000148.1 GCA_903916665.1 Candidatus Iainarchaeum sp.
ATCCGGGAACGCTCTCGGAGATTGAAAATCATGAATACATATATGCCAAAGATCTGACCGACTACCTATTGGTGGCCAGTCAACAGTATATGGATTGTAGAGCGCACCACGCACGTCTTGGATATGTACACTATCTGTAATATTTATATTGTGCAGATTTCCAATCTTCCTTTCTTAATCCAGCTTTCAAACTTAATTGCTCTAAGAATTCTTTCTTATTTGGAATATCTTCCCAAACTTGAGGTAAAAAAGTTGCACTATGATTATATTTTTGTAAAATAATACCCATATTAGGAGTTAATTTATTAAATAAATCTTCTTGATCTTTATAGTGCAAATCCTTTGATTCTGTTAATATTGAAATTTCTATTTTAATATCTTGAAACTCAGATCTATCTAAGGGGTTAAACCTTGGATCTTTAAACGCACTGGTTATTGCATTGGATATAATATCTTGATAAAGTGATTTATAGGCTTGTAAAGAACCTATGCACCCTCGTAAATTCCCCTTCTTAGTTAAGGTAACAAAACTTGCTTTCTTTTCTTTATATTTCTGTTTTGTTTTTACATCCGGATCATATATAATACCATCAAAATAATTCTCAATTGCTTTTCTTGCTAGTCTTGTCAAATTCATAAATATCACTAATTATATTATTACAGGTATTACATTGGTTTTGATTTAAATAGCTTTTTATATAAGAATTATAGATTATATGATAGCTATATATAATTTTCTAGTAATATTATATATACAGTTTTGTTTAACGGAGGTGGAACCGTGAAGACAATATACAATTTACCTACATATAATAAAGATAATAGATTATCTATAGAAGAATTATATAATTCTTATTCGAAATTAGAAAAGAAATACTGGCAAAAAAACAAATTAAATATTCAAAAAATAAACTACAGAAAACATTTATACGACTATTTTTTATTAACTTTTAAAACAAAAAAAACAGGAAAAGCTATTTGGTTAATTGCAGGCATGCATGGTGAAGAGCCTGCAGGACCAAACGCAATTGCAAAAAATATTGATTTTATTAATAAACTTGGTAAAAAAATACCCGTTGTTTTATTGCCTATTTGTAATCCTTTGGGATATATTAAAGACTGGCGTTATAGATACTATGAAAAAGCACCTAAAGATATTGCTGATGTGGATATAAAAAGTTCAGGAAGCTCAGAACATTATTTAATAAATCATGAGGATACACGAAAACCTAGACGAAATAAACCAGTGTGTAAAGAATCAGAATTATTAACTAAATTTGTTTTAAAAAATGTTAAAAAATATCCTCCAATATTAGTATTAGACTTACATGAAGATAACTGTTTATCTGATAGCTATATTTATTCTCAAGGATTTCTAAGACACAAAGATCCAATTGCAAAAGATATTGTTAATACATTAATAAAAAGAAAATTTAAAATAAAAAGAACTGGCTATACTAGATTTAAACAAAAAATTGTAAATGGTATAGTTACAAACGTAAGAGATGGTTCTATTGATGAACTATTATCAGCATACAGAATTATGGTAAATAAACATGTTCGTAGAGGTCCAAGAGCAAAAAGTGTTGTTGTTGTTGAAACCAATATAACAAGAACACCATTAAAAAAAAGAATTAATGCGCACACCTACATATTAAAAAAATTAAAACATTTTTATACATTGGGCAAGAAGATAAAAACGTGATATTATGCCAAATTGGTATCCAAACAATAAAGAAGAATTAAAAAAATCAATTAAATCCTATTTGATAAAAACTAAGGATCAAAAAATTAATGGATTGATAGTACCGCATGCAGGGTATCAATATTCTGGAAAAATTGCAGGAAAAGCCTATTCTCTTTTACAAAACAAAAAATTTAAACAAATAATTGTTTTTGGCCCTAGTCATTATGCCTCTTTTTATGGAATTACCACTTTAGATGAATTAAAAACACCTTTAGGTGAAATAAAACTAGATACCAATGATCTAAGAAAATTAAAATATGAACATTCTGTTGATAATCAAATTCCATTCCTGCAATATTTAGGTATTAAAAATATTTTGCCAATTGTAGTGGGAGATATAACACATGACAATGCAAAAAATATTGTAAAACAATATAATAAAAAAGATACTTTATTTATTTTTTCAACAGATTTGTCTCACTTTTTGCCCCTACAAAGATTGTATAAAAAAAGATAAAGAAACTATAAAAATAATTAAAAATTTAGATATTAATAAATTTGCAAAAATAGATGCCTGCGGCAAGAATGCATTGAAAATTCTATTTGCACTGTGTAAAGAAAATAAATGGAAACCTAAATTAATTGAATACAAAAACTCTGGTGATATAACTAAAGATAAAACAGCAGTTGTTGGCTATGCTAGTTTTAGGTTTTAAATTTTTGATAAATAACTTTTTCTTTTTTCTTCTGAAAACTTTTCAATTGCATATCTTAACATTGTTCTTGGCATCTCATTTTTATGTTGATCTAAAAACTTGCACAATAGTTTCTCATCTCTTTTTCCCAATTCTCTCAACATCCAACCCACGGCTTTATGCATTAGGTCATGTTGGTCTTTCAAAAGAATTTCTGCTAATTTAATTGTATAATCAAACTGTTTTTCTCTAATAAACATGAATGTTGCCAATACTGCTATACGTTTTTTCCACAAACTTTTTGATTTTACTAATTTGTATAATATTTTCTGTTCTTTGGGATTATGCAATAAATAATCACCAACTATATTGGGGCTTGATAAATCTACTAAATCCCAATTATTTATATTCTTTGTATTCTTTATATAAAATTTATATATTTTTTCTTGCGTTAAAATGGCTTTGTTTTGCAAAGAGCTTTTAACG
>CAIWXP010000149.1 GCA_903916665.1 Candidatus Iainarchaeum sp.
AGTTAAAACCTATGATCCAGTTTATATTTATCTATTAAAAAAATAATATAAGGAATTTTTATGACATTTGAATGGTATAAGTACTATGATGAATATATTGAAAGAATATGCCCTAATTATGATACTGCATTAAATAAAGTTTTAATTAATGTTTTTTTGAATGGAAGAATTGTTGAATTGGGTTGTGGAACAGGAAATCTTACATTAAAATTAGCAAAGAAATTTAAGAATACAAAAATAATTGCAATAGATAAAGATTTGAAGTTATTAAATATTTGTAAAAAGAAAACTAAAGAATTAAAAAATATTGTTTATCTGTGTGATGATATTTTAAATTTTGATTTCCAAGAAAATGACATTATTGTTAGTTCATTAACATTTCATTTATTGGATGAAAAAACAAGAACTAAATTATTTGATAAACTATGCAAAGCAAAAGTAAAACAAGTGGTTATTTTTGATAGAGTAGTTGGTGAACATATTACTGATGAAACTAATTATAGAGCATATTGGCAAGCATTTATTAATAAAAACAATTTGCCTTCTGAACTAGTAGCAGAATTGTTTTCAGAAAATCAAATCAACACACCAGATAAATTAAGTACACAAATATCATTCTTTGCAAAAAGAAATTACAGTTACAGACAAGTTTACAAAATAGACCATTGTGGTTTTATAGTTTATTTTTTTGCAATTTTCCAAAACCATAGTGGCTAGCTTATTTTTATTACTTTTGTATCCAATTATAATATGTATGATTTACAGTTTATTTGGCATAAAAGTAATTCTTTTGCTTCTTTAAACCCAATTACTCAAGTATATGGTGTTTGTTTTGATAAAGAAGGAAATATTTTAATTATGAAATCTCCTGGGAAAAATTGGAATATTTCTGGTGGACATCCAGAAATAAATGAATTGCCAATTGATACATTAAAAAGGGAGTTAAAAGAAGAAGTTTCTGTAACTTTATTAAAAGCAGAAATGATAGGGTATATGGAAGTGATTTCTAAAACAAATCCTAGTATTTATCAATTGCGATTTGCAGCAATTATCGATAATATTTTACCTTTGGAAAAAGATCCTGCAACAAATGAATTTAATGAACGATTATTTATTTTGCCAAAAGATTTTTTTAATTATGTTAAATATAAAGATTATAAACCAATGATTGATACCGCAATAGAATGGTATAATAAAAATAGATAGGCCTTTTAGTGTAGTTGGATAACATGTAAGCTTGCGGAGCTTAAGATCGGGAGTTCGAGTCTCCCAAGGGTCGTAATTATTTTTTTCTTGAAATCAAAAAATAATTAAGTTCTTTGAAAGCTCACCTCTTCGGTGCCGATTCGAGGCTCATGATTTTAAATAATATTATAAAAATAGTTTGTGTGCTGTGAAACCTTTAATTATATAATCTTTTTCATATAATAAAAAACCAATTACTTCTTTCATTGAATAGGCATCTTTATAGCTAATCATTAAATCAATTTGATCATCATTTAAATCAAATTCTTTGAAAAACTGTTTACAATATAATTTTTCTATTTGTTGCGTTTTTTCAAAATCTTTATGGGTGTGTTGTAGCCACAAATTATATTTTCTTATTACTCCTTCATATAATCTCAAAGGATGTTTTTCTTTTTTATCAATTACAGTTACTGAATGAATACCTTTTCTTTCAAATACATATTTCTTAAATGCTAATTGTAGCATAGCTCTAGCTTCAAATACTTTTTTGTTTTGACTCAATTCATATTCAATTGATAGTAAAGCATCATAGGTTGCTTTTCCACACTTTTTAAATAACTTTACAGTCGGATCATTTTCTTTATTTGTATTTATTTTTGTAGATATTAAATATTCCTTTGTATTGTTTAAAATATATAAATTTTTGAAACATTGATATATTCTATCATGTTTCGGATACCCTTGCAAGCAAAGAATATTGTGTAATCGATCTGCTAGTTTTATTTGTAATGCACATTTTCTAATTTCTTTATTTTTGTATTTGAATAGTTTTCCCAAAGAGTCATAGTAGTGATGTTTTTTATATCTTGTTAATAAAATTAAAACAGAAATAATATCAATAATTTTTTTAATATTTTTTTTATTGGTTCCAAATTGTTTTATTGCGTCTGTTTTTAATTCACAGGTTATTTTAATTGCAAAAGCGTCAAGTATTTTTTTGCCTTCATCATCAGATTTAATTTTATTTTTAGATGCATATAAGTCTACAGATTCTTCAATGTAATCGTGGGCGATACCTGCACACAAACAAACTTCATCATGAATTTTTGCATTTTTTAGAAGTTTAACAACATTATAAGGATGCATAAATGAATCTGCACCATCATGTCGTTTTGGGAGCTGTTTTGTTAATTCATGAACTTTATTGTAAAAATAGCAGAATAATTTATATCTATTGCAAAGGTCCATTAATTCTTTATGACCTTCCTTTTCATTTATTTTGTGCCAGTGTTTTAAAGTTTCAAATTTCTTGTTCAAATATAAAAAATTCATATATAATTATCTAAAGTTTTATTTAAATCTATGTTTGATTTTCGAATCTTTG
>CAIWXP010000150.1 GCA_903916665.1 Candidatus Iainarchaeum sp.
ATAATACTATTTTATTAAATTTATTTTTAAATTCTTTTAATGTTATTTATTTATGACAAAACAAACTTATTTTACAAAAGATTCTGTGGTTATAACAAAAGAGTTAATTCAAGAATTGTTAGTTGGAGCACATAATGCACACCCAAATGAATTCTTTGCTTTGCTTTCTTCTGATAGTAATAAAGCAATTGAAGGCTATGTTGTTGTTCCTTTATTTTATCAAACAGAGAATTCAGTTAGCTATAGAACTGATTTATTACCTTTGGGCTTTACAATCTCAGGAAGTATACATTCTCATCCAAATGCGTCAAATAAACCAAGTAATGCTGATTTAATTAGTTTTTCAAAGCTAGGCGCCTGTCATTTTATTATGGGCTATCCCTATTTTTTAGAAAATGTTGCCTGCTATGATTATAATGGCAATTTATTAAAGATAGTTATAATATAGTTTTTTGTTCGAATTGTATACCTTTTTAAACTATTTGTTCTAATTATATTAGTTTTAAATTATACTTTAGGGGTGAAGGGATGTTTAATAAATTATTTGCAATTTTTGCGATTGCGCTAATATGTTTAATGAGCTTTGGTTTTATAGCTGCTCAAGATTACGAATCAAATTATTCTTATACTAGTTTAGGTGTGGATAGAGTAGATACTTATTTTGGACAAAACACATTAAAATTAGAAGCACATGGTTTTTGGAATTTACCCATAGAATCATATGTGCAAACAACAACTGGTCAATTAAGTACTGGTTGTCAAAATTTTACAACTACGGATAAATTAGCTACAATTGAAAGTTTTACTTTAAGTGATGGTAGTGTTAATTGTTTATCAGGAACGGTAGGAGATATTTTTTCAGATATTACAAAAAATAGAACCAATGTTCCAATTATAATTAGTAATAAAGACATTTTACCAATTAAATTTAACACAACAGATGTTAAAAGAGTAGATATTTGTACTGCTTATTTGCAAGATGGTGTAAGTACAAAATATAAATCAGTAACTGGATCTGGTAAATTAAGAATTTGGTCAAATCAAGGAAATCATCCCTATGCAGAAGTATTTTTTACTAAAGATGATTCAGTTTTAGGAAAATGTTTTGCAATGGATTTTAATTTTCCTGCAGGTCAATATTTAACACAAATTGATGTTGTTTATTTTTCAGCAATAAGTGGTGAAGGTTATCCAACAATACATTCATTAATTGTAAATAAAACAGCAAGTGAAGTAACAACTGTAGCTCCAGTAACAACTTCTGATTGTACTGATAGTGATGGTAAAAATTTATTTGTAAAAGGAACAACTACTGGCTGGGATTATTATGATACAAAGAAAATTACTAGCTCAGATTTTTGTGCAAAGGAAGATAGTGGCGCAGAAACAGAAACTGGTGCCTATGTTGCAGAAGAATTATGTGATGCAGCAAACAAAGTACATTCTTATTATTACGCTTGCCCAAGTGGAACACAATGTTCAGATGGTGCCTGTAAAAGTAATGCAACTGCTACATCAAATACAAATCCAGTTGTTTTTTCTGTTGGTGTAAATAATTATCCAGATACAAAAGATTATTCTCAAACAAAAAACATAGATGGTTGGGTTAATATGTATGCAGTAACTCCTGTAGCTTCAGGTGTTTACAAAGGTGCTTTAATAGACACAGAACAAGCAACAAGTTTGAATGGTGCAAAATTTTCAGTAAATTACGGTCAAATAGTAGATTTTGTAGGATTTAAAACACAAACCAATGCACAGAATGCAACAGCTTGGACATTTAGCGCACCTCCTTATAAGCATTTTGGAAAAGTTGGAGAATTATGTCAAACAAATTTTTTAGATACTGAAAATCCATTAATGAGCAATGGTGCTCCTTCCTGTGCAACTAGTTTAGGAACTCCTTACCAAGATGGTACAACAATAAAAATAAATGCAGATATATTAAAAAATGTTAAAGCAATAAATCCTGATACTTTGAAATATAATGCAATTGAATCAAATAAAAATATTGATGCAATAAGAGATAATGTAATTTCAACAAACAATTCAGGAAATGATTTAGAAGCAAGAGTTACAAATTTGGAAGCAAGAGTTTCTAAATTAGAAATGTTATTAGGTGATTTGATGAACAAATTAAATAACTTAACATCAAATTCTAGTGATAGTTCTAATACAGGTTCAACTCCGGATTCAACAACAACTGTTGCTAACACTTCAGTTACAACAGCAACTGGTGTTATTAATAATGTTCCAAATGTGACTGCTACATCAAATATAGTAATACCTGTAGAAACATCACCAGCAACAGCAAAAGAAATTTCTGATGAAATTAAGAATATAAAACAAATTAATCCTGGAGATTTTCCTGGTAACCCTTGTGAATTAGTTTCTGACAATCAATTATTATGTAACGCAACAACAATTATGTGCATAAATAATTGTATGTTTACAAAAACTGATGATCAAATATATATAAAAAATGTAGATGGTACATCTACTCCTGTAAAATATCTACCAGAATTAGCCAGTGCTATTGATAACAAAATAAAACAAGTAGAATTGTCCTATTCAAATAAAAATTATAGTGTAGATTATTTAAAGGAAAGAAACAATTTTATCACTCGTTTAATATTACCAAGAGTAGATAAAACGATGCAAATACCAGTTACTACAATAAATCCCGAATAAAAAAGGCTAATAGCCTTTCTTTTTCTTTTTTTTAAATAAGTTTTATATACCTATTTATTATATATATAATGTATGTATTCAATAGTCTTTGAACTTAGTTTGATCGTTGTTGTTGGTGCAATATTAGCCTATTTATTTTCGAAATTTAAGCAACCTTTGATTATAGCCTACATATTAACTGGTTTTATTATTGGCCCCAGTGTATTTGGTTTAGTAAAGGATTACACTAGTATTCAGGCATTATCAGAATTAGGAATTGCATTTTTGTTGTATGCTGTGGGTGCAGAATTAAGTTTAGATAAAATAAAAAGTATGAAAAAGAGTATTTACTTAGTAACCATAGTTGAAGTATTTGGAACATTTGCTGCAGGATTATTTGCTGCAAAGTATTTATTAGGATTATCCTGGGTTATTTCTACTTTTATTGGTGCAATAATTAGCATAAGTTCAACTGCTGTAGTAATGAAATACATGTCAGATCAAAAATTGATTAATACTATGAAAGCAAGAATAATGTTAGGTATTTTAATTATTCAAGATTTAATTACAATGTTATTTTTGCCTTTGTTAATTAATTTTAATGAATTTACATTAACCTCTATTCCTTTTGTTATTGGTAAAATAGTAGTTTTAGTTGGTACTGCTATTTTAATTAATTTTATTTTTACTGATGTTTTAAAAGAATCTTTTAAGCATAAAGATCTTTTGTTTTTAATTTCTCTAGCTTCTTGTTTTGCATTTATTGGATTATCCTATTTAATGAATTTTTCAATAATTATTGGTGCATTTATTGGAGGACTAATATTAACTAATTATCCATTTAAATTGGAAATTATCGAAGAAATTGATGAAACTAAATCATTTTTTTCAATGTTGTTTTTTGTTTCTTTGGGAATGCAAATAACAAATGTAACCTCAATTAATTGGTGGTTAATGTTATTGTTAATTGTTTTGACATTTGTTTTAAAACCAATAATTATTTTTATTGGTTCTTTATTATCTGGCTATGATGAAAGAACATCGTTCTAAGATCGGAAGAGCACACGTCTGAACTCAGTCACTCCGGAGAATCGCGTTTGCCGTC
>CAIWXP010000151.1 GCA_903916665.1 Candidatus Iainarchaeum sp.
GCAAAGAATGCAAATATAATTAATGCAAATACATTAGGAACAACAAACCAAAATACACCTGCTAAACCTTTTTGATATGCATATTGAGAGGATAAAAATAAAGCTGGAGCCCAAATCCAAGATGCAGCAATAGTTGCAGCACCCAATACCCAGCCTATTTCTCTATTTGCCAATAAAAAACCTAATTTACTTTTATAACCTTTTGATCTGGCAAAAAACCAAGTAATCAAAAACATAAAAGCACCAAATGCCAATAATAATAAATATCCTAAACCTTGTGAAATATAAGCCATAAAAATTCCTCCAAATTGTTTCTCAACTATTCTTCAAAATACTTTTCAATAAACTTTTCTAAAACATTCCAAACTCTTTTCTCGCCTCGTGTTTTAACAATGTATGTAAATCTCAACCAAAGCTTTCTATCGCCTCTGAATGAGATTGTATCTAATTCGTTCTCTTCAATTTTCTTCAAATCTTTTGTCATAATTACTTTGCAACATTATTACTATTTATAGTCTCACGGTGGCAACTACCACCATTGTAGAAAGGATTAAAAAGACTTATTAGTATATTCTAATATGTACGAAGAAACATTCAGAGAAGCTGGCTTGAGTTTAAATGAAGCTAAAGTCTATGAGGCATTATTACAAACAGGAGAAACTACTGTTGAAAAAATAGCTTTAAAGTCTCAAGTACATAGAAGAAATGTTTATGATTCATTAAACAAATTAGTTGAAAAAGGATTGGCATCAGAAGTATTTATTGAAAGTCAGAAAAACTATAAAGCAACTAATCCAAGAAGATTATTAGAATTATTAAAAGAAAAAGAAACTAAATTAGAAAACATATTACCACAATTAGAAACTAAATATAATTCAATAGAGGAAAAACATGAAGCTTATTTTTACAAAGGAACAGAAGGTTTCAAAAATTACTTAAATGATATTTTAAAAACAAATGAAACAGTTTATTTTATTGGTGCAAAAGCATTCTGGTTAGATCCTAGATTACAAATACATTTACAAAGATTTGAAAAACAAAGAATAAAACAAGGAATAAAATTTATGCATTTGTTTGACTATGAAGTTAAAGAACAAAAACCAGAAATATTGGATTTAGTTGGCAAACCATATAAATTCTTACCAAAAAAATATTCTAGTCCAACAGCAATAGATATATTCGGCGATTATGTTGTTGCTTTTGTTGGAGTTAGCCCGGGTAAATTAGATAAAACACCAATTCAATTTGTAATTAAAAATAGAAGATTGGCAGATGGTTACAGAAAGATCTTTCAATTTATGTGGGATTTTTGTCCCAATGAAAAATAACTTTAAATAGTTCTTTAACAGGATATTATTATGCACAAATATAACCAAATTAAGAAACAAATAAAAAAGCTTGAGAAAAAGCAAAAGAAACAAACAGCCTATGATACGGCTCATCGAATTACAAATAAAATGTCTGTTTATAGCATGTCAATACTAATTATATTATTTGTTATTGCCAAACTTGTTCCTGTACTAAATGAATATGTTACAATAATTTACATATTAATTGCAATAAATATTTGTGCTCTAATTATAGGTAACTTTAGAAGTATATTTTATAATTAATAATTATCTTGGTTTAAATCTAGTTGTGTCTCTAAATTCTACTTTTGTTTTGCCCCTATTTCTTGCAATTACTTTATCTGCTTTGCGAGTTGTGCTACTAAATAAAACCGCTTTTGCTTTGTGTTTTTGCAAACATCTAAGTATTAAAATTTCTGCAATTGATTTTTTAAAAGTTTTAATAAATTCTTTTTCAAAAGATTTTCTTGCAGATGCATAATAAATAAATATTCCTTCTGGCCTAGGTTCATAATTTACAAAGCCCAAAACAGTATTGTCAAAAATACAAAAAACAACACTATTTTCTAAAATGTGATCATGTTCTAAGGCACTTACAAAAGGCTTAGTTAATAATCCTTTGAATGTAGCAAATTGTTCTTCTGTTAACACAGTATTAAGATTTTGACCTTTTTCACCAAATACAAAATTAGCATTCATATTAATTATATTATATAGATTAATTTAAATATCTCTTGATGCTAATTCTATTATGTGGGTTGCAAAGATTAAGTTTAAGCATAATTGCATACTAGGAAATAGATGTGAAAAACATAATGTAAGCCTGTTAATATTTTCACCCACTGCATTCTTTGAGAAAAATAAAACATTAACATCCTCTTTTCATTGTATGTTTGGAGAAAAGAAAAATATTGATGCTTTTTATAATGATTTAAAAAAAGACAAAGATGTTGTAAAAATAGAAAGAAAAAAGAATATGTTTTTCCTAATTGAAAAATCGGATAATAAAGCTGTTGGATTCTTTACATCAAAAATAATTCAAATTAAACCCGTGGTAATTAATACACATGGAGATGAATTCTGGGAAATTGGATCCTGGGAGAAAAATGAATTATCTGAGTTTATTAGAAAAACAAGAAAAAAATACCTCAAGTGGAACTATTAAAATTAACTAATTCTAAAATGGAATCAATAGTGTTCCCAAAAGTAATGCCTAATTTAACAGATAAACAAAAGAATGCAATAGAATTAGCAATTAAATCAGGTTACTATGAATCACCAAAAAGAATATCTCTAAGACAATTGGCGAAACAATCTAAATTAGCACTATCTACTTTCCAACAACATCTAAGTGCAGCAGAAAGAAAACTTCTTCCTAATATATATTCTAATGAAGATTAAAAAGCACGAACATGTTCGTGACTAAGTATATCCCTAATTAAGTTCACAATATTACTAACAAAATAAAACAAGTTTAATTTTAAAGGTGATTGAATGAATTATAAAATACTTATCCTAACGTTAGTTTGCCTATTATTTGCAGGCGGACTAATATTAAATTCAACAACGGGATTATTTGGTTTAACAAATAATAACACAATAAAAATAGGAATAGTATTTCCATTAACTGGAGAACTATCCATGTATGGAGCATCAAGTAAAGCAGCATTAGAATATGCTAGTGAGAAAATAAACTATGAAATTAATGGCAAAAAAATACAATATATTTTTGAAGATGGAAAATGTGATGGTAAAGAAGCAACAATTGCATTTAATAAATTAGTAAATGTAGACAAAGTAAATTATATTATTGGAGGCCTATGCAGCTCTGAAACAATGGTTGCAAAAGAAGCATTAAAAGGAACCAATGCAATTGTTTTATCCCCCTGTGCAACAACCCCTGCACTAAAAAATACAAACAATATATTTACTGTAAAACCTTTGGATGATCTAGAAGGTAAATATGATGCAGAATATATCTATAATAACTTAAATAGAAAAAATATTGCAATTTTGGCCTGTGAAAATGATTGGTGTAAAGGAATAGAAAAAACATTTTCTGAAAGATATAATCAATTAGGTGGAAATATTTTAACCATTGAAAAGAATAATAATAAAGAAACAGATTTTGCAACAACTTTAGCAAAAATTAAAATATTAAATCCAGAATTAATTGTAGTATTTGAATATCCTGAAGCATTTGAAAACATTATAATGCAATCGAAACAATTAGACCTAAATATTAAAATGTATATTCCAATATTTCTAACAAAAGATTTAGTTGACAAATATACAAGTGAATTACAAGGCAGCTATGGTATTAGAGAAGCAAACATATTAAATGATTCAAACCTAGAAAATGAAATAAAAACAAGAACAAATATGATGAAAGTAGATGTAGATTATTGCGCATCAACTACCTATGATACTTTAATGATCCTAAAGAATGCTATTGAAAAAGCAAATTCATTTGATACTGAAAAAGTAAAAAAATCATTATTAAAAAATGATTACTCCGGAATATTGGGATTACATAGATTTGATGAATATGGTAATCAAGCAATAGCAAACTTTAAAGTATTTGAAGTTAAAGGTAAAGAGTTAGTTGATATCAATTAATTCTAAATATCTGCCAATCTAAGTGTAATTAAACCTCTGGATGTTAATTCATAGACTTGAGAGGATACATTACGTATTAGCTGTTTATCGTGGCTAATGACTAGAAGAGTGCCTTGAAAATCCTGCAAGGCCTTTTCTAAAAGTTCTATTGTTGAAATATCTAGATTATTAGTAGGCTCATCTAAAATTAAAAAATTACATTTGTAAAGAAGTTTATCTAATAAATCTAAACGCATTATTTCTCCACCTGAAAGAATGTTTATTGGTTTGTAAATGTCATCTGCCCTGAATAAAAATCTTGCTAAATAGTTTCGCAAATCAAATTCACTCATTTCTTTATGTGCTGCAATTAAATGTTCTAATATAGTACAGTCTTTTTCAGTAAAAGATTTTTGTTGAGTTATATAACCCAAATTAACTTCTTTTCCTATTTCAACAGTTCCTTTATAGTCTAAATCAACACCACAAATAATATTCAACAAAGTAGTTTTTCCTAAACCATTTCTTCCTACTATGAAAACTTTCTCCTGACGTTTTATATGCAGATTAATATTTGAAAATAATTCCTTAGTCATTGTTTTTGCAAGATTCTTAACTATCAAAACATCATTGTGACTTTTTTCAAATGGGAAAAATTCTAATCTAATCTTTTCTTTATCTTCATAGGGTTTGGATAAATCTAAATCTTCTCTTCTTTTATCTAAATTAAGAGAAACTTTACCTATGGTCTTTTGAGCAGCATTCATTTTTTCCAATTTAACAACAGTTCCATTATCAGTAACTCTCTTTTCTTTTAATGCTCTCGTTTTTGTGCCTATGTGTTCAATCCATGTTCTTTTCTCTTGAGCACTTCTTTTTAATCTATTGAATTCTTTTGCATTATTATTATATATCTTTAATTTATTATCTATATTAAATTGTTTTGTTTCAAAAAAATTTAAATAATTACCAGTATAGGAAACTAATTTTGTATTATCTATTTCAATTATTTTATTAGTATTA
>CAIWXP010000152.1 GCA_903916665.1 Candidatus Iainarchaeum sp.
ATAGAATGAGTATAAATATTTCTGAAATAATTAGCCACCAAAGAGAACAATATAGAGTTTTAAAAGCAACAATAAAAAGTGGAAATAAATTAGTAATTGCAGAATTACAAAAAATATTAACAAATATAGAATTAAATAGAGTTGATGTAAACGCAGTGGTTTCAAAAATAGAAAGATTAGAACAATTCTTTTTAGATGGACAAGCATTTGAAAACTTTTTAACACAAATTGTTAATGTTTCTGTAAGAAATGGCAATGATGAATTATATTTAAGATTGTCAGAACGATTTGATAGACAATTTAAAAAATTAGGAATAAAAATAGATAATGTAAAACAACAAGTATTAAGAAATAGAGATGAAGCAAGAAAATTAGGCACAGAATTAAGAAACATATTAAATAGTTTAACTGCTTCTGGCAAAGCAAATCAAGCAGAAGTAGAACGATTGTTAAATGATTTAATGGTAACATTAACTGGTGCAAGAAATGGAATAAATGATAGATTAGATAGAGTAATAATTCCAATTTTAGATAAATTAGAAGCATTTATTGATCCGGTTGCATTCGGAGATATGATATCATATTATTGTCAAGATGCAATTGTTGCTCAAAGACCAGAATTAGTTAATGCAATAATTGAAGCATTTGGTAACAAATATCCTGATTTAGAAAATCTAGGAAGTAGATTACAAGCTATCGAAGATTTTTTGAAAAACGAATCTTTAACAAAAGCAGATAGAGACATGATTAGAAATGATTTATCAGAAATTTATGCAGAATTAAAAAGTTCAGCGAAGGGCATTGGACACGCATTAGGAAAAGTAATAGGAAGATTAAAAAACATTGAAAAAATGTTAGATCCTGCCACATTTTCTAAATTAATGCAAGATGCTTGTATTGAAGCTTTTAAAAATCAAAGAAAAGAATTTGTTGATGCAATAATGACTGAATTTGATGTTAAATATCCAGAATTAAAAAATTTAGATGCTAGATTACAAGCAATTGAAGATTTAATTCGAAATGATGTTGTAAATAAAGCCGATAGAGATCAAATATTAAATGATATAGCAAATGTTTTGCAAGAAGTTACGCGTGTAAGAAAAGGCATGGGTAAAGCATTTGCAAAAACAATTGCAAAAATAGATAGTTTAGAAAAATTCTTTAGTGGTCCAGAATACAAAAAAATAATTGAAGATATAATAACACCAGTAATTGAAAAAGCAATACAAGATAATAATACAATTTTATTAGCTGCTTTTGAAAATAGTAATATATTAAAAACAATAATTAAAAAATTAAATATTTTGGAACGTATTATGAAAGGATTGAAAAAAGAAAATAAAGCCGATCATGATGCAATAAGAGCAGAATTAAACGATATATTAGATTCTGTAAATGATAATAAAACTAAAATTGAAGATACTATACAAAGATTAGAAGATTTGAAACAATATTTTGATGGGGACGCGTTTAAACAATTAATTACAGGTATTGTAAATTCTGCAATGACTGCAAACAATCCTGTTTTAATACAAGCAATGAAAGATGCGGGTTTCCTTACAGAAGATGGTTTGAAGAAAATATTAGATGAAAGAGATAAAGCGAAACCAACAACTCCTGCAACTCCAGAAGATCCAAATAAACCTAAACCAGAAAAAGAAGCTAAGAAAGAAGAAAACTGGTGGAGAAGATGGGGTGGACAAACAGCCTATACATTGGGTGGTGCTGGAGTTTTACTAGCAATTGTTGCTCTATTGGCAATAGCTGTAATGAAGGCAAATGGGCAAAGTGGTGCCGGAGCAAAAGTAATCTCTATAACACCAGTAATTGGAGAATCTGCAAAAACTGCTGCAGCATCAGGATCTTTATTAGGATCATTGGGTGGAATTAATCCATTAATTATAATATTAATATTAGTGGCTTTATTCCTATTGTTCCCTAAAAAGTAAGTAAAA
>CAIWXP010000153.1 GCA_903916665.1 Candidatus Iainarchaeum sp.
AAAACATCTGCAAATTTAGGATTATCAATGTTATATAATCTTTTATATGCTACTTCTCTACCTTTTACGCTATGAACCTCTTTCATTTCTTTGAATTTATGATTTGCTATTGTTCTAGGTTTTTCAAAAGGCATAGAATCACTTATTAAATATAAATAATGCGCAATCTAACATAAGCATACATATACATTATACAGATACTTCTAAAAATATATCAATACACTTTATATATATTACTTTATAATATATGTTAACTTTGATGGTGATTATATGTCAGATTTTATTAATTTAGCTTTGAGAAGAAATATTTTATATCCTTGCAATGAAATTTATCCAAATAGTCCTGCTGGTTTCTATGATTATGGGCCTACTGGTGTTAAAATTCGTAATAATATTGTTGAATTTTGGAGAAAAGAATTGGTTGAAAAATTAGGTGCAATAGAAATTGATGGTTGTCAAATTTTGCCTCAACAAGTATTCAAAGCTTCAGGTCATTTGGAAGGTTTCTTTGATCCTGTTGTTAGATGCACTAAATGTGGTACTTCTTATAGAGTAGATAAATTATTAGAAAAATTTAATGTTGTTGTTGGTGAAAAAACAGAATTGGAAGAATTAGATAAATTAATTATTAATAATAATGTAAAATGTGAAAAATGTAAATCTAGATTAGATAAAAGTTTTAGATTTAATATGATGTATAAAGTTAATATTGGTATTGGAGAAGGTAACCCAGGCTATTTGAGACCCGAAGCTTGTCAAAATATATTTTTAGATTTTGTTAGAATCTACAAAGGTTCGCGAAGAAATTTACCTTTGCCCATTGCACAAATAGGAAAAGCATTTAGAAATGAAATTGCTCCTAGAAATGCAACAATAAGAGGAAGAGAATTCACTCAAATGGATATTGAAGTATTTTTTGATCCTGATAAAATTAATGATTTTTCTATTAAAGAAATTGAAG
Source organism: Candidatus Iainarchaeum sp. (assembly GCA_903916665.1). Classification (GTDB taxonomy): domain Archaea; phylum Iainarchaeota; class Iainarchaeia; order Iainarchaeales; family 0-14-0-20-30-16; genus 0-14-0-20-30-16. The sequence goes on from CAIWXP010000153.1 coordinate 962, forward strand.
ACATTGAATTACCTGTTTGTTTATTAGGTGGCAAGAAAGAACAGGAATTTTTTAAAATAAAAGACTTACAAAAAAAAGGTTTAATGAAATTTGGCGTTGAAGTTTACTATATTGCAAAGGAATATGAATTCTTTACTAAACTAGGATTTCTACCAAAGGAAATGAGATATAAAGAAGTATCTCCAGAGGATAGACCATTCTATTCTTTAGCTACCTGGGACTTTGAAGTATTTACTGAAGAATTAGGTTGGGTTGAGTTAGTTGCTAACAACTATAGAACTGATCATGATTTGAAAGGTCACCAATTAGGAAGTAAAAGTTCTTTAGAAATAACTAGTGAAGAAAAGAAAGTTCTTCCACATATATTTGAAATATCAATGGGTACTGATAGGATCTTGTATACATTATTATCCAATAGATTGGAAGGATTAAACGAAAAAGCAGTTTTGAAATTAAATGAACCCATTATGCCTTACCATATGGGAGTGTTTCCTTTGGTAAATAAGGATGGCATTGATGAATTAGGTGAACAAGTATTTAATGAATTAACTAGGAAAAGATTTAGAACTTTATATGATGATAAGGGTAGCATAGGAAAAAGATATGCTAGAATAGATGAAATAGGTGTTAGATATGCTATTACCATTGATTATCAAACTAAAGAGGATAATACTGTAACCATTAGAGATTCATGGAATACTACTCAAGAGAGACTTCCAATTAAGGATTTGACAAAGTATTTTGAGGAAAAATTATATAAATAATTACCATAATTATTTGTGAAGAAAACATTGGAAAACTGAAGAGTAATTACGATTTTCTTAAGTTTTCTAATACAAAACAGCTTATTAGTTTAGAAAGTTAAATAAGTTTTTTTTAAATAGAGTGACTTGGTTATATTATAGAAAGAAACTCATTTTGATTTAGAGTTTCTCCTTCCGATTCAAAGATCTGAAAAGATCTTGCAGATAAGGCTAAACTGTTGCAACAGGTCCCTGGCCTTAAAAGGGGATTACAATGTAATCCCTTTATTTTTAACTTCGCCCCCCTCAATCTCCCTTATTTTATTTTTCTATTTATTTTTAATTTTTAATCATTATTTTTCAAACTCTTTTTTAAATCTTATACATCTTATTTTAATATGCCAGAATATCCTAGAGAACCAAGAAGATTTTTCCCAAAAAGATTTATAGGTAATATGCCTAGTAGAGAATTAGAAAAATCATCTATAGATTTGAATATGAATACTCATTTAGAATTTCATGATACACTCGCTTTAATTGAAAGAACAAAAGCATTGTTAATTGATGAAATTCAAAATACAAGAATAGGACAAGAATATTTTTATGGCACAATAAGAACAATATTTCTTTCAGAATTGCGTATAGGTTTAATTGCCGATGCAAAAAAAACATTGGAATATTTAATTCATTTTGCAGATCATATACAAGATGTACCAGGATTTGATAAAAGATCTATAAAAATAGAATTATTATCTTTGGCAATAAGATTAGGTGCAAATACTGAAATCTTATTGTTATATGCGCAATTACACCAATCAGAATCAAACCATGATTTTTTTGACGAAGTATTAAGAGATTATTTAGATAATATTGAACAAGATTCCTATCAAACAAGAAAAATATACTTAGAAAAGTTAATTGATAAATTAGATTTTATTGTACCAGATAATTTTGAAAGAGCATTATATTATTTTAGTATTATTGATAGAGATTCAGCATTGGGAAATTTAGATGTTTGTGATAAACTAATTTCTAAAGTTAAAGCACAGGCACATAGGGAATTTATCAAAGAACATTCTTACAATGCTGCAGAATTATATTCAATGATTGCTACTTCTATTTTAGGTACAATAAGATATGCACAGGGTTTAACGGAAAGAAGAACAAGGTTACAAGATGCTAAAAATCAATTAAAATTTGCAAAAGCAATATACAAAGATATGCCAAAAAATGTTGCAACTTTAGCAATTGAAAACAATATTAAAGCAGCAGAAGAGGCTATTGAAGAAATGCAAATGCCCATTGCAAAAAGAGTTAAAGAATTACGAACTGCACGTGAAAAAGATTATGATGTTAATTAAAGCCTATCCAAAGGGTTTTTAACCTTCTTTAAATCCTCAGTTGATATCTTTGTATAGATTTGTGTTGTTGCAATACTTGCGTGTCCTAAAAGGGTTTGTATTGTTCTTAGATTCTCTCCTTGCTCTAACATATGTGTCGCGTAAGAATGCCTAAGGCTGTGAGGTGAAATGTCCTTTTGCAGATGAGCTAACTTAGCTGAATCTTTTACTATCTTTTGAATAGTATCAGAACTAAATGATTTACCATTCAACTTAGCAAACACATATTCACTACTATGCTTTTTTGCATACTTTGCTCTATACTTTTTATAATCTTCAATCCAATTTTTTGAAAGCATAACAATTCTATCTTTGTTTCCTTTTCCACCTATTACTTTTGCTGTATTTTCTTCAAAGTTACAGGAATCTAGTTTTAGGCTACATAATTCAGATACTCTTAAGCCTGAGCTATATAGGAGTTCTAATATTAGTTTATCCCTAACGTCTGTTGTTACTTCAAAAAGTGTTTTAACTTCTTCTTTTGTAAGTACATTGGGCAGATAATTTTCTTTTTTGGGTGATTTTAGGTCATCCATAATATGAATTTTCAAATAACCCTCATAGAGGAATTTTAAAGCAAAAAATACAAGAGACAAAGAAGTGTTTTTTAGACTCTGTTTCTTTTGGGCTAGATATCCCACCATAAACTCGTAGGTTGATTTTTCATTAAGCTTCCAATCTATCTTTTTTTCTTCAGCCAAAAATACATAGTCTTTGATATACATCAAATATTGATCAATTGTTCTTTGGGTATAACCTCTTATAATTAATTCATTTTTAATTTTTTGTATATCTTCTAGCATACCTAAAGAACTACTAAGAATTTATAATCCTTTTGTTAAAAGGCTACATAATATATGGATACAAAGATTTTTTCTTAATTTTAAGTATTATTTAAGAGTTAGTCAATAAATGGATACAAAACTTAATATATTCCCTTCACAATTATTCGGCATAATAAGGATTATGCCGCATTTGATTGCTTTTAAGCAATTTTATAGTTAATAATAGTAAATCGGCATAATCTATGCAATATATTATGTATATTAAATACCTTATAAATAATAAAATAAGAAAACTAGGAAATCTTAAATATATTTGATTTCCTATCTATGAATTAATTATTTTTCAACTTTTACGATAAAATCTTTCTTATATTCTTTATCAATATAGTCGTAATCTGAATAATGTTCGTAGGTTAAAAGTCTAGCCGGATAATCTCGAGTTACTGTTTGAGTTTTAGCGTAAATATCGAAATACATTATTTTTGTTTCTCCGGGTCCTATTTCTCCTATCTTCTTTTCAAAGATATTTGCTAAACCTGTTCTTTCAACACTTAGATCTTTACTAACCATAAATTTTATTGATATCTTTTTTGCTTCTTCAGAAGTGTTTGTTATTTCTGTTTTCAAAGATATTGGTTTCTTTGCACTTATAGATAATCTAAAAGGTACTAATACTGTTTTTATAACTAACATTTGACCACCTTACATTATGTATATAATTAATTATACTCTAATAGTGAATAAATACAATCACTAAGTATTTATAAAGGTATTTCTCATAGACTTATAATAATATAGACACATATTATTAATATGTTAGTTTTAGTTTTCTCAAAGAAAAACACATTTAGTAATAACATATTATCTCTATTATTAGCAAATAATATGCTAATGAACGAGCACTATGAAAAGGATTATTTATTTTATGACTTTGCCCTAGCCCAAAATAGTAATATGTGTAAAGCAGTAATTGTTAATGATTTT
>CAIWXP010000154.1 GCA_903916665.1 Candidatus Iainarchaeum sp.
ATTCTTTAAACAAATGAAAGACAAGAAAATTCTTATTTCTTTACATAATTCTTCAACGCTGTCTTAACATTCTTTAAAAGCATGTCCATTGAATCCTCAAGCTGGTCTTTGTTTTTTGTTCCTGTGCAGACAAGTTTTCCGTTGCTGAATAACAAGAATGTTGCATTTGGTTCAATTAATTTGTAAACTAGGCCTGGAAATTGTTCGGGTTCATATTCTGTATTTTCAAGTTCTAAGGCTAGGTAGTTTAAATTAAGATTAACGTTAATACTTCCAGAAGCAACTATGTTTTGAACTGTTATTTTTGGCTTATCTGTTATTTTTACATTTATTTTTTTTAGTGTTTTAATAACTTGTTCAATAACTAGTTTAACTTGTGCTATTGATTTTGTTCCTGTACAAACTAAATTTCCTGAAGAGAAAACCAGAACTGCTGATTTTGGTTCTTTAACTCTTAGAACTAATCCTGGGAATTGTTCTGGATTATATTCTGTGCCTGCAATTGTTTTAGCAAGTTTTGTTAATGGAACATCTTTTCCTAGAGAGGTTGTAGCAACTATGTTTTGAATTTTTAGAGAAGAAGTTGCTTTTGCAGTATTTGGTGTAGCCATTGTGTTTTGTTTATTACTTTTAAATAAGGATTAGATTTATAAAGTTTATAAAGGGAATTGGTTTATAAAGGTTTCTGTTTGTGTCGAGGGCTGGAAATGGGTTTTTAAATGATTTATTATGTGTTTTAAATTTTCTACATAAAAACCTTTAAATACTAAGTAAAAGTTAGTTATGTAAATTGAAAGTAATTTAAGATAATTATAAATAACTTTCACTAAGTAAATGGAAAAGAAAAAAGAAGGGAAAGATACAAAAATAAAACTTAAAAAGTTTTTATTGGAAATTCCAGAAGAAATTTGGAATAAATGGAAAGATACAGTTCCTCGTTCTGTTTCATTAAATAAATCTTTGATTGAATTGTTGAAAAAAGAAGGTGAAAAAAATGAAAAATAAAATTTTAGCAATATTTATTTTTGTTGTTGCATTTTTGCAATTAATAGTTTTAGTACATGCAGGAACCATTACTGCAAATGTGACAGAAACAAATATGAATTCGACTATTCTCCTTACAGGAAATAATTTTTCTGCAAGCACTGTTTATTATCTTATCCCACAACTTGAAAATAAAACTGCTTGGTGGGATGGTTATGCAGAAAATTGGTTTTTTAGCAGTATTTCAAATAATAATACAATAAATATAACCACAAATGTTAATGGGGCGTTTAATTATAGTCTTTATATTCCAAATGATTGGAGAGTTTCTGGAGGAAAGATAATATTTAAAATTGGGCAAAGTGTTGCTTCTTCTTTGTTTTGGTCAACACAGGGAACAAATTTATCTTTAATCCCTCCAACTATAAATGGGGTTACAGGAGATTCTGATCCAAATGGTTTTATATTTATAGGTTCAAATGCTTGGGCTTTAAACATGGGTTTTATTCAAAAAATTTATAAAAATAATGGTTCAGTTTCTTGTTATTTTAATCAATCAAATGTAGGAAACATTACAGACATTACTAACAATGGAACTTTTTTGTATGCTTCAACATTAGTATCATCCAATAATTTAATAGTCATAAATATGTCTAATTGTTCAAGAATTGCAAATATAACTACAGCAGGAGCTGTGGCTTATTCTATTAATAAAGCACCTGATAATTCTTATATTATCATGACTTATGCTGCGGGTTATCCTCCTAGAATGTATAATATAAATAATGTTACTCCTGTGTATAATACTAGTTTTGTAAATAATACTGCTCTTCCTGCTTTTATTGCTTATGATTCTTGTGTTTCTCCAGATAGTAACACGATTTATACAGGTTATGCAAATGGAAATATAACTGCTCAAAATAAATCAGGATATGTTCTATGGAATATTAATACTCAAAATCAAAAAGATGGATTAAATACCAGTTATGCTTTTCAAGTCAATGGCTTGTCTTGTGATAGTGATAGAGTTTATGTTGCGAGGTCTGGAGTAACTGTTGCAGGCATTGTTAATCAAGGTTTTATAGAAGCTCTTTTGGCTAATGGGAGTAGGGCTTGGATTAATAGTAAAACAGATACATTTTATGATAGTATGGATGTAAATAATATAAGGTGCGATAATTATTCTTGTTATGCTGTTAAATCTGTTCCTAGTGCTAGTCTTCTTTATAATGGACCAGGAATTGCAGGCTCTGCAATTTTTCAAATTAATAAAACTACAGGAAATGTAACTTGGTGGAATTGGCGTTCATATCTTAATACTACTACATATGGTACTGAATATGGTAGTGGATCAGCACAATCATCGGCTCAAACATTATGGGTTGATACAGATGCTAATGGATATTTATATCCTGTTTACACAAATGGTTGGGTTCAAAAGATTGCAAAAAATGATGTTAATGCAACAATTGTTGAAACAAATTCTTGGATTAGAGGGTCAACTAATCTTTGGAATTATATTGCAGATGTTCCAAAAAATATATGGCTTAGCAATGAAACTCCATATTATGTATTTCAACATTGGAATCAACAAGGTTTACCTTTAAATACAAGTTCTCCTAATTTAAACGGAACTTTTTTTAGATATTCTATGCTAAACTCTTTTAATGAATTTACTGCTTCTGAAACAGCAGCATCAATATTTTTTGACCCTGTAATACAAACTGTACCTATACAAAAAAATCATGTTCAATTTTTTTGGAATACTCCTCCAGCCACAGCTACTTGTACTGCAGCTCAATATGGTTATGTTAATTTAAATGGTTGGTATTATGAAGACAGAAATTGCCATTACAGTGAAGTAAAAGCAAATGCATCAGGATTAAATATAGGAACAACAATAAATGGAACCTTTATTACAGGAGTTGTTTATTCTTTGATTAAAACAAAGTTTTGGGATTATTATCCAATAACAAAATATTATGGAAATGATAATTGGGCTTGGGCAGCCTTTTACAATAATTCAAATAATCAAGCTATAGGATTTGCAACAAAATTTGGAAGTGATCAGGAAGATGTTTGGTCTGATAATTATGGAAGAGCTGTTTTGTTTATTAATAATGCTGCGGGAACCAGTTATTATCGTCCGCAATTCAGAGCAGATTTAAATAGAAAAACAGATAATTATATTTTCTTTATGCCTCAAACTCCTGATAGGAATAATACTGCATTTAATAATACTCTCTGGA
>CAIWXP010000155.1 GCA_903916665.1 Candidatus Iainarchaeum sp.
AATTTCAAATGATGTTTTTAATAAAGTAGATGGTAGTTTTGATTATAATTTAAATTTAAATGATACAAATTATATATCAATAGTTAATGTAACAAATGGTACTGATTATAATTACCATTTAATTAAAGATGAATCGCCAATATTTATAACTCAATCAATATCAAAAGATTTTAACATAAATGTTTATGATTCTGATTTGAATGTTAATTTAGTTAAAATAAAGATAGATGATGTTAATAATTCATTTAATATTATAAAAGATAATAATAACAATTATATTTATGGGTTAGGAATTTCAACAGCAGGTACACATATTTTAGATATAAATGTTTGTGATTATGCAAGTAATTGTATAAATAAACAGTATACTTATGTTATCCAAAGGCAATATTCTGGTGGGGGATCATCGGGAAGTTCTAATAAAAAAATAATAAAACAAATAGATGCTAATAAAATAGTTTCTTCTGACAAACCTATTGTTGATATTAATAAAACAATATCCATTGATGATTATAATTATAATGCTATTGAAGATTTAAATAAAGAAGGATTAGTAATTTTAGATAATAGATTTTTACCTATTCTGTTTTTTTATGATTTAAATTATAAGAAAGTTATTTTTTCGAATATAAAAATATTTGATAATGGTAAATTGATTTATTTTGGTAAAATATCAGAAATGTTAGTATTAGATTCAAACATATTTTATAATAAAAATTTATTGATATTTGGCTATTTAGATGATAAAGTATTATTTAAACAGGAATTGTTTATTCCTAAACTTATTCAAAAAGAACCCAAAATAGATATTAATAATGATTTAATTGTACCTTTGGATTTAAATAGTTCAACTGAAAAGATTAAACTTAATAATAATGGTATTATTTATGGAATTGTTGGGCTAGTTTTTATTATTATAATATTGGCAACTTTTATAGTTAAAATGAATAGTAGGAAAAGAAAGTTTTAATAGACCAAAACAAATATAAACAATTGTGCTATACTTATATCATGATTTCAATCATATTATTCAAGATAGTAGGAATATTAGGGCTAGTTTTTATAATCATTGGCGAAGTACTAAGAAGAAAGAAACAACAGGATTTAGTATTTATTGCTGGTGGAATTTTACTATGTGCTTATAGTGTATTTTTGAATGATCTAGTTTTTATCATATTGCAGGTAGTATTTACATTAATTGCAATATATGATTATTTCAAAAAAAGAACACATAAAGAATATGTTAAATAATAAATGGCATTGTCAGAGTGTTATAAAAAAGTGCTATCAATGGCATAAAACAAGATATGTAATAGTTTGTGAGGTGGTATGATGTATAGCTTTATTTATAATCCAAAAGATGCATTAAAGAAAATACAAAAGATAAGTTTTGGACAAACACTATTGTATTTATTTTTAAGTGTGTTGTTATGGTTCTTTGCAGTAAAAATACAGGGTGCAACTTGGTTAGCAAGTTTATATGTTCTATTGGGCGCATTGGTATTAATATTGTTGGGAAGTTTAGTATTAAATTTAATGATGCATGTTTTAGGTAAAAATGATTATTTGAAATCATTGATTACATTGGTAGCTCCTTGGTTTATGTTGAGTAAGGTAGTATTTATTGCTGCTTTATTAGCTTTAATTCCAAGTGTTGGGGTTTACCTAGTTGCATTAATGTTAATATTTGCATTACCTTTCATAATGATTGTACAAATCAAAGTATTTACTGATTTGTTTAAATGTGATTTATTAACAGCAGTTGTTGTTTTGTTTATCTTGGGATTTGGAACAGCAACAGGATTTGCAGCAATATTAGGATCATTTGCAGTTCAATTCGCAGGCAAATTAGGCTTTGGTTTATTACCTGCAATTATATAAAATTAAATCAATGGTTGTAGGACTTGTCCTACAATTTTTTATTTTATTAGATAGTTTTATATATTTTAATTTAGTATATAGTGCATGGATAATTGGAAAGAAATTAATAAGTTGACTTTAGATTTTCTTAAGTCAATTTCTGATTCAAAATACCATAAAAAACCTTTTGCTTCGCGGTTTAAATCTTTTTCGTGGGAATTTGCATGTATTTTAAGTACGAGAAAAATGTATTTATTAGGTATAAAACAAGGCAAAGATCAGCTCGTCATTATTTTACAAGGCGTTACCAGCCTCAAGGTTATCTATGGGAAAGAAGAAAAAGCCATCAAACAATTCCCGGCCGCCTGTGTGAGCGCAAAAGAACATACCAGTGAATTTTCC
>CAIWXP010000156.1 GCA_903916665.1 Candidatus Iainarchaeum sp.
GTGTATTTATGACCAATTATAATTATTTTATTAAAAATTATAATAGATTCTTAAAAATGAAAATGGTATTTTTATGGTAGATAAATTAGTTAGAATCCCTTCTGGTATCCAAGGATTAGACGAATTAATCGAAGGCGGCTTTGAAAAAGGATCTACAATATTAACTTTAGGAACGCCAGGAGCAGGAAAAACTACCTTTGCTCTACAGTATTTATACTACGGGGCAATAAAATATAAAGAACCAGGAATATTTATTACCTTTGATGAATCTAAAGAAGCTCTATTAAAACATCATTTGGAGTATGGTTGGGATTTTGAAGATTTAGAAAAGAAAGGACTATTTTTAGTTTTAGAATATAGGCCACACCAAGTAAATAAATTATTAGAAGAGGGTGGAGGCATAATTAAAGATGCAATTAAATCTTTAGGTGCCAAAAGATTAGTTATTGATTCAGTAACAGGCTATTCTTTATTATTTAAAGACGAATATCAAAAAAGAGAGAGTATTGTTGATTTATTTGAGCTATTAAAAAAGTGGGGCACAACCACATTAATTACTTCGGAAGATAGTTCTGCAAATAATACTGTTGTTGCTGGTGGAGTAGATTATTTAGCAGATTCCATAATTCAATTAAGATATGAAGCAAATGGCAAAAATATAAATAAACAACACGTAATGGAAATAATGAAGATGCGTGGAACAAAACATACAAATAAGATTTGTCCTTTTTCGTTTGATGCTCACGGTTTGAGAATCTTCTCAGATTTAATTTAATGGGCCTTTTTATTTAATTAAAAACGAAATATATATATATATAAATAGCCTATTTTTACAATCCGGTGAATTTATGTTTTTTAAAAAATTAATTGCTTTTTTATTTTTACTATGTTTTTTAATTACAACAGTTAACCAATTGAGCTCAATCTATGCGCAGGATATTCCTGTAACAGTATATGTTGGTACAGAAGGTCCAACGATTGTTTCAGAACAAATATGTTATTTGGGAACCTGTGCAAATTATCAAACAATAGATCCAGGTTCACAATTTACTTTAAAAATTCATTTAACAGATATTAATGGTTATTCGGATTTAAATTTTAATTCTGCAGTTTTACAATTATATTTAAGTACTGATACAAATAATGAAAATGTATTAAATTGGGATCATATAGTTTTAAAACCTAGTAATGATACATTGCATTTTAATAATAGGGATGGTTGTATTCAAACAACAGATTATTATTGTTTTAATTTTGATTCAAATTATTGGACAGTTAAATTTGATAAAGGTGCAACAAAATTATTTTTTAAAATATTAGATAATGAAGGTAATGAAACAGTTAGTGAATTATCCTACAATGAATTTTCGAGTGGAATTTATGTGAATCAATTTGTTAATTTACATGTTGATGCATCAAGCATAACCTATTCTGGGAATCCAGGAAGTACTGTTCCAGCAAATACAAATTTAGATAAAAATTATTTATATTTAACAAATACAGGAAATGTGGATTTAAATTTTACTGCTGCACAGAGCGATTTAAATTCAGGAACAAATACAATTTTGGCAAGCAATGTTTTTATAAGAAGTAATAGCAATGATAATTCTGTGCATAGTGGAAATTATGCATTATTATTAGCAGGTAATAATGGTCTTCTTGATAATACAATTGTTCAACCAATAAACGGATTAACTTTTGGAAATTTATATAATTTTAGTTTTTATGCAAAATCCAATGATGATGCAAAATTAGATTATTTATATATTAATGGTTTTACTGAAAACCCTAAATTATGGGATTTTAATAGTCATAGTTGGACAGATATGGAACCCGCATTAAAAATATACTATGAATCAGATTTTAATTCCTGGGTTGGAAATATTCCCGATGGTTGGGAAGAATCAAGTACGGATGGAAGTCCTATATTTCAATCCATATCAGATCCTTTAAAATATCACAACGCTCCCTTTTCTTTAAAAATAACAAGTGGTGAGCCAGGCCAGGGAGGAATTATAAGAAGATATATTTCAAATATGTCAACAGATACTAATTATACTTTATCCTATTGGGCAAGAGGTGAAAATGGAGGCGAATCAACAACATTATATTTATTAAATTCTGATAATAATGAAATATGGTTTTTTACTGGTGATGATGCAAATAGTTGGCAATCCTATTTAGGAGGTATACCTCCTAGTGGTGCACTATTAACAACATCATTATCAACTAATTTCCAACAAATAACTACAACTTTTATTTCTCCTTCAACTAGTGGGGGAAATGTGCAAGTAAATATAATTGGCGAAGTGCAAAATGGTTTTGCGAGTGTTTATATTGATGATTTTGAATTGGCAGATATGGATAGATTTCCATCAGGTAATCAAATTAAAAGTTATAATTTAAATGATAATTATAATCAATTTTCAGATGTAATTTCTGCACCAGAAAATGGAATAATAATTCCTTTAATTGCAAATGATAGAGCTGATACTAATATGTATGTTGATAATGCATTTTTCGGAACTTTTATTCCAACAGCTTCTACCAATTTAATAGATAATTTTGGTTTAGAAAATTGGTCTCCAATATATATGCCAGATAATTGGATGAGTATGATTGGAGCACCCTACGATCCAACAAGAACAACAGAATCTTTTGACGGCAACTATGCATTAAAAACAAATGGTAGTAATACAAATTTAATAATGTCATCATCAATATTTGCAAATGAAGTTTCGGGGTTAAAAGAAGATGATAATTATATTGGAAGTTTGTACGCAAAAACAAGTTCTAATGGGAATGTTGTTGTTGCATATTTGGATGGTAATGATATTTGGAATTTTGATACTCATAGTTGGGTTAGACAAGTAAATGGAGAGCCACCATCATCAGAAATTTATACGATTACTGGTTTGAGTTCTAGCTATGGTCAAAAAATTATTCCCTATGTTACTGTTGCACCAGTTGGACAGATTATGATGATTGTGGGTTCAAACAATGATAATGTTTATATTGATAATGTAAATTTACAAAAAGATGGTTCTGGAGATAATATTTTATCCAATGGTAATTTTGAAAATTGGTCTTTAACTGGTAATTCATTGGATGGTTTTAATATGTTGGCAAATAATGGAAATGAAATTGCCCAGGAGACAAATCCTAATAATGTTCATTCAGGGTCTAGTGCAGTTAGAATGTACGGTCCCAATGATGGTCCTGATATTTTAACCTATACAAAAACAGGACTAACTCCTGGTGCAGAATATAATTTTAGCTATTGGGCAAAAACAGATACAAATGTAAACCTGGGTGTTGTTTTTGTTAATGGTCAATTTAATAGTGATGATTTAAATATTTTTAATAAAACAACTAGACAATGGGAACATTTTAATTCTAATGATGGTCCTGGTGTGGGGATGGACTCTTCATTGTTAGATGATAATTATAAAAATTATATTGTTAATTTTAATGTTATTGTTCCTCCAACAGGAATATTAACTGTTGCAATTTTTGGAAGTAGAGATGGAAATATTTATTTGGATGATTTAAGTTTATATTCTAGTAATCCCTCTGGTAATCTAGGATCAAATATTTTACAAAATGCAGATTTTGAAGATTGGAATTCAAATGTTCCTTTGAATTGGGTTATGAGTAATAGTGATAGTGATAGTTCAAGTTCTAATACTATTCAACAAACCTCTCCTGGAAATGATAGTAATAGTGCAATTAAATTAATTTCATCTGGGCAAGATAATCCAGCCTATATTTCTCAAGATGTAACTGGATTAACTCCAGATAGTAATTATATAACTAATTTTTATGGAAGAACTGATTCAAATAATTCAATAGCAGTAGTATATATGGCATTTAATGGTAATCATCAATATTATTGGGATTTTACAGGTACAAATGCAAATAATTGGTCTGAGGTAATAACAAACTATTTACAAAATGGAGATTTTGAAAATTATAATGATGGTAATTTTGATAATTGGACATTGATTAATAATGGGCCAGATAATAATGGTCAAGCATTATTTGGTGACAGATATACTAGTCCAAATCATTCTGCAGAATTGATTTCAACATCTGATTCTGGTGTTGGATTGATGAGTGATCCGGTTTCAATAAATCACGATGTTAACATGCATTACTATTGTAATTTTGTTGATATGGGTATGGGTTCAGCAGCTTGGATAATTTTAGTTAATCAAGACATGAATATGATTTATAATGTTCAAAATAGTTCTTGGCAACCAATTGATATGCAAACACAACATCCTGATGAAAATACATCATTATACTTTACTATTCCTAATAATGGTGGACAGTTTTCAATGTTATCAAATTATTTTTCCATCCCTATTGATCAAAATATTAAAATGCTGGTAGGAACAAATGGTCATTCTACTATTCATGTTGATGATTGTACAATAATGGATGTTGCAAATGAAAATAATAGGGGTCCAACAAATGATCAATTTCATTTTATAAATTTGAATAATAATTATCAAAATTATTCTTCTCCTGCTGTGACTGTTCCACCAAGCGGAAATCTAAGTTTAACATTAGCAAGTTTTTCTCCTGATATTTATTTAGATGATATTAACATGTCATTAAATGGCGAAGGAAATAATATTTTACAAAATGCAGGATTTGAGGATTGGAATGGTTCAAATCCAGTTGCTTGGAATACCTCTGATAATCAAAGTAATGGTGGAAACGATGGTGTAAATAATAGCACAAATTATTTATTAAATGGAAATTTTAATGATTATAGTTTTGATACAAATAGTTTTAATCATTGGGATTCAAAAACAGATTTTATGGGTTCAGGAACAGGAGCTAACTTTACAATGGAGCCAGATGGAAATGGAAGTCCAGGGCATGTGAGATTAAATTCATTTCCTGATAGTGGAATAACAATGGGCAGTGATCCTGTATATGATTTAGGTCCTCAACTACAATGGAATTATAGTTGTGATTCTTGGGCAAATGGTGAAGAAAGGGTATCGGGTAGTTTCATGGCCATAGTTGCAAATGATGGAAATAAGATCTATGATTTTCAAGCACACACCTGGGATGATTGGAATCATGAACAAGGGTTTTATGGGAATGCGCGATATGAATTTATTAGTAGTGGAATACAAAGTGATCAATCAAGTTTTTCAATGGATTTTAATATAGGTAATAACATAAATGGATTAATATTTATAGTTGGGTTGCAGCCTGATAATAGTACATATAAAAGTGTGTATTTTGATAACTGTTCAGTAACAGAATTAAATCAAAATAATAACAATAATAATAACAACAATAATAATTCCAATGACTATAATTATTTGTTCAAGATAGAAAGTTCAAATGGAATTCATTTTATTGATCATGGGGGAGAATTGATAGGCCCAACAATAGCTAAAGGAATTTATCCTAATTTTGGTGATTTAACCCTACCTTTAGGAATATTTATCCCTCAAAACACTCCCAATGGTACCTATTTAGGTTATTTGTCAATAAACGCAGCTCCTGCATAATATATTTA
>CAIWXP010000157.1 GCA_903916665.1 Candidatus Iainarchaeum sp.
ATAGTACTACCTTGTGTAGTACGGGTTTTCTTTGGACAGACAGTGTACTTTCTTTTGCTAAAAGAAAGGCCTAGAGTCCCTGTAGTGTAGCGGTTATCATTTAAGCCTTTCAAGCTTGAGACCTGGGTTCGACTCCCGGCAGGGGCATTACAGCTTTCACAGGAAGGTTTGTAACGGTTCGTAAGGACCAAGTACCACCTAGACAACTAGGGTTGGGAAGAGGTGAAACATTGGGACATCGACATAAAGACTCTAGTCGTTTTAAAAAGACCAAGTCTAGACAAAGATGGAAATGGCATAAGAAAAAAATGAGAAAGAATGCCAGATATAAGAGATATATGAAGAAAAGAGCTACTTAGTAGTTAAAGGGGTTCGCAAGAACCCTCTTTATTATCTTTTATTTACTTTTTTTAAAATTGTGATAAAATGATTGTTAAACACCCTGAACTAATTGATGCTTTACAAATAAGTAAATTAGCTAATGATTTGAAATTAAATAATATTAATGGTGCAAATACTGGTTTTTTAATTTATCCTTTGGATGAAAATGGTTATAAAACTAGAATTAATTCTTCTTTTTTTTATATTACAAAAGATAATTCTAAAATAAATGGTTTCTTAATGGCCTATGATTCAAATACATTAAATAATTATTTACAAAACAAATTATTATCTCATGAAGATGGAATAATGGATTTTTTAATAACACAAACAGAAAACTATGTTTTTGGAGATCAAATTGGAATTGATCCTAAAGCTAAACGAAACAATATTGGCACATTAATGATGACTGAATTAACTAAAGATATGAAATTTAAAAACATATCAACAATGTATGTTGCGATTTTACACAAACCAGTAAAAAATTTAACATCAATAGCTTTTTGTTCAAAAAAAGGGTTTAAAGAAATTTGCGAAGTTACCAATAAAGATAATACCACTTGGGGAATATATAAATTAAATATTAACTAATTCTTTTTAGATTTTTTCCATAACATTTCAAAATGCTTTTTATAAATAGCAATCATTTCTTTATTTTTACTTACAATTACTCTAAATTTCTTTTCGGTATATAAAAATTGCACAATTAAATGGTCAGATAAAGTAATACAGGCTGGCCCGCAAAAATCTTCGTCTAAGAATTGAATGTTAAAATCTTTCCATTCAATCATTCTAACATCAAAGTATTTTTTAGAATTTTTATCTGCATATGCAACTAATCTTGTTGGAATATTATTCTTTATTCTTTCACTATGCCACTTATTACTGAAATCTCTTCCGTAAATCTGTGCTAAATTCCATGAAAAACCAAATCCTACTAATTCTTTTGATTTCTTTGATACTAATTCCATCCATGCTCTTTGTATTCCTTCTATTCCTGAGTAAATTTTTATTTCTCTATCCCATAGACTATTAAAAAATAAATTATTTTCTTTTGCAATTTCTTGGCTTTCTATTAAAATTGCAACTGGTATATCCGACCACATAACAATTATTATTTTATTGCCAAAAGTAAATGTTGTTGTTGCTGATTTTTCTTCTTCATTTAAAAATTCTATTTCTGCAAAGTCAATTTCAACATTTTCAGTAGTAAGTATTTTTGCTTTGATTCTTTCTTTAATTCTTCTTTGATTCCACAAATCAAAATAAGAATCCATTATTTTTCGGAACAATAAAATTGAACCATGTATTAAAATTTCTTCTTTTTCTTTAAGAATTAAATTTAAAACTGTGCGAATTCCATTCTTTGACGAAAATAAATCTACTTTTGGACCATCTTTATGCGCTTTTTTTAATTGTTCCAATTCTGGCAAAATAGATTTAACCTGTTCTTCTTTTTCTCTTAATATAGATAATAACTGACTTGGCTCCGCGGCTTTAAAATATTTTTTATTA
>CAIWXP010000158.1 GCA_903916665.1 Candidatus Iainarchaeum sp.
CAGAATTAAATTTAGACAAAGAAAGAGTAAAAGCTTTGTTACGAGATTAAAATTAATTTATAAATTTAAAATAAATAAAATAAGAAAAGAAAAAAGTTGAAAGAGAATTACTCTTTCTTCTTAACAGGTGCTTTTTTAGATTTCTTTGATTCTTTAGCATCTCTTGTTTCTTTTTGTTCTTTTGTTTCATTGGCTAAAACAGCATTAATAATACCTGATTGACCAGGTCTTGATGTTACTGTTGCCAAATAAGTTTGTCCTTTAATATCAACAGTTATCAAAGCGCCTTTAGTTATAACATTTCTTCTTGCAAATTCTCTATTTGCAGGATTTGCTTTAACAGTTTTTATTTCTGCTTTAATACTTTTTTTATCTACAATAACATTTGCAAATTTTGCAGCGGTTAATTTAACTTTCTTAATTGCTGCTTTACCTCTCATAATCTTTCTACTGTCTTCTTCAGCTAAAGTAGTTAAAATAGGTCTGTTTGCTAATTGTGTTAATACTTTATTTCTTCTCTTCAACGAATGTCTTAAGCCTCCTGATGGCTTTCTTTTTGATTTTCTTGTTGCTAACATTATATCCCTCTAAAAATTATAAAAATCGTCATGATGTATGATGTATATAGTATATATTATATAGGCAAAGTTTTTAAATATCTCCTAAACTATTCTTCACCCTCTTCTGAAGCGTCAGTCCCTTCTTTATTTAATATTATAAGGATTTTATCATTTTCCTTCAATACATAGTCATATTTAGGATATTTAAGCCTCTTACCATCAAAAACGCCTATAATTCTTTCTTCATCAGTATTAATCTGTTTTATGGTTTTTTTAATATACTCAGAATCTTTTGTTACTAATATTTCTGCTAATTCTGTTTCTCCTGAACTCAAAAATGCCAAATCAATAACTGCAGGTTTTAATAGTACTTCTTCAATGTACATTGCCGCAGCAACCTCTGGATGGATAGATAAATCAATTCCCATTTTAGTTAATATCTTTTTATCGTAGGATGTTTTTGCCAATCTAACTGCAACTTTCTTTGCCCCTTTTTCTTTTGCAATCATTCCAACAATTAAATTAACTTCATCAGAATCTGTTAATGCAACAACAGCATCACAATCTTTTACATTTGCTTGCTCTAAAACTTTATCTTTCGTTGCATCATCAGTTATTGCAATAATATCAAAATCATCGGCAATCTGTTGCGATCTATCTTTATCTTTTTCAATTAAAACAACTTCATGATTATTTTCCAACAATAAATTAATTAATGCATAACTAATTTTTCCTGCGCCAACAACAATAAAATACATAAATTCATCTCCTACTCATTGCAATTAATTCTTTTAAAACAACAGGTATTTTTTTAATCTTGTCACTACCTGAAAAGTGACCTTTCTTATGCAATACTATTATATTCGAATGTAATTTTTTCTCAAATAATTTTATATTGTTTAATGTAACATATTTATCATTATCTGAAAATACTGAATAATATTTTCCTAGTTTTTTTATTTTTACAAAATCAATTGGCTTATTTACCCACGGTTTAGCAATTTTAATTGCTTCTTTTCCTTCTTCTGCAATTGTATTTTTATCTAATTGCATCCAAGGCGCAACAAAAACTGCACCACCAATTTTCTTATTTTCTTTTTCTAAATATCTTAATATTGTTTGACAACCAATACTATGACCAACAAAAAAAATATTTTTATCTAACTTGCCTACTTGTTTTGATAAATGGTTTACCCAAATATTTATTTTTGGGTGTTCACTATTCGGCATTTTCAAAACAAAAACTAGATATTCTTTTTTTTCTAAATTATTTCTTAACCACGGAAACCAACCTTCCTTTGGATAGCCACCCCACCCATGAACAATAAATACTTTTTTCATAGTTATTTTCTCCAAAATCGAATATTAAAAATAAAACCAAATAAAACTAAAACAGGAATTATTTCTAACCTTCCAACAAACATATTTATTATTGCCATTATTTTCCCAATCAAAGGCAAAGAGGCATTAACTATTCCAACACCCACACCAATATTACCTTGTAAAGAAGTAATTTCAAATAATGAATCCAGTGCACCATAGCCCAATGCAATAAAAACAAAGGTTCCTAATAAAATAAAAATAACATACATTAATGTAAATCCCAAAACTTCCAAAATAACTTTATCATCAATTGATTCACCATTAAATTGTTTTCTAAATGTTGCTTTTTCTGGCAATAACATTTCTTTGGTTTTCCACCACATGGTTTTTAAAATAATAATAAATCTTTGTAATTTAATTCCACCACCAGTTGATGCGGTTGAAGCACCTACAAACATTAAAAATATTAAAATAACTTTAAAAAAATCAGGAAATGCTTGATGAATGTTAGCTGCAAATAAAGTTAATCCCCCTGTGGATGCAGAAATTAAATAAAATAATGTGTGTATTGGCACCATTTTAGAAAATTGTAACATTACAACAAAAAACAAAAGTAAAGTCATTACAATGTAAAATACAATGGTTTTATCTCTAAAATATTCCAGAAAACTTTTTTTATCATAGACCCGATAATGAGTAATAAAACTCATTGCACCAAATATCATTAGTAACATTATAATAACTAAAACCCAAAGAGAATTATAACCTAATAATCCTATGTCAGTCATATCAGATCCTGTACTAGATATGGATGTAAATGTATAATACATTGAATCAAAAAGAGGCATCCCAGAAATTCGCAAAAGAACTATTCCAATAATTGATGCGATTATATAAATTGCAACAAAAATTGTTACTGTTTTTTTAATGCTTGATTTTAGTTTTTCTGAATGCCCTTCGGACTCGGCAAACATTTTAAATTTTGAATAGGTTAAAAACAAACCAATAATTGCCAAAACAACAATCCCAATTCCACTAACCCATTCTAAAAATACTCTCCAAAACAAAGTACTGTGCATCAATACACTTTGACTTGCAAACATTGAATAGCCTGTACTAGTTAATGCAGAAACTGCTTCAAAAAAACCATTGATAAAAGAGGCACCTTCCAAAACAATAAATGGAATACTTGCAAATAAAGAAAAAACAATCCAAAATAAAATAATTGATACTATTGCATGTCTTCTTTCAATTGTAATTTCTGATTTAAATCGTAACAATCTTGCAAATATTCTTACAATCAATGCTAATAAAACATATAAATATAGATAAATTTGTGGCTCATTATAAATTAAAACAAAAATAATTGGCAATAAAAAAACGTAGGCGCTGGCACTTAATAAAACACTTAAATTATTTAGAATTATCTTTAAATCTTCTTTATTATAATGTAACATATATTCACTTATTTAGGTTTATTACAAGGATATATATGATATTAATATATATAAAGATAACTCACAGATAATATTTATGGCATCTTGGAATCTTGTTAACGGGCGAAATGCGAATTATATTGTAGTATATTCTTTATTGCATAATGAAACCGATGAAGACATTCAAAGATTTATTCAACAAAGCGATGGTGTCATTTTAGAACAGGGTATTTACACGCAACCTAGAGATTTAACAATAGAATATGTAAAAAGATTTTCTGAAGCTTCTGTAAAATTATTTTCTCATTTAGAAACACAAAAACCTTTACCTGTATTTACAACCGATGTTGCGCCAACTAAAAGCTATGTGTATAAAGAAGATCTTTTTAGATTTGCTGCCAGTGGAATAATTTCAATGGATGTTGCAAATCAATTATTAAAATTAATTAACGAACCACATTCCAGAAGAGCTTTCCTGAAATCTGGGGCAAAAATTAGTTTAGAAGCAATAATATTATTACATTTGATACCAGGCTTGCAAGGATTAAGTTTAGATATTCCTGGAAAAAGAAGTCCAACTCAAGAAGCAATGAGAAGAGATTTAGCATTTGGTCAACAATTTGTTTATCCTGTTGTTGGGGCAGATGTAAGAGATGCAATTAATACATTAAAATTTGAACATATTGCACAGGATTTAGCAAGAGAAACTGGCAAAAGACCAACAATATTAGTTTATGATTTTAGACCAAATCATGCCATGTTAGAAGATTTTTTAAAACGACCAGAAGAAGCATTAATTTATTTAAGACAGCAAAATGTAGATGGCGTTGTCTATGCCGAAGAAATACCAAAAATATTAAGATTTGATTATAATGATGGATCTTGGAAAATGAGTAAAAAAAGTGTTGAAATATTATTTAATAGAAACATTCCAAAAACACACCCAGAACCAAAACAAGAATTTAGAGAAGCTTACAAACTTGAAGGATTAGACCAGTTAGAGCAAATCAAAAAAGATTTGGAAGCAGGAAAAAACGGTTTAGGATTAAACCTGATTGAACCAATTGATAGAGTTGTACAATTTGA
>CAIWXP010000159.1 GCA_903916665.1 Candidatus Iainarchaeum sp.
CCAAAATTAGAAAAAGTTATAGGCTATAAAGAACTAAAGGGCTATCTAGATTATTACACTCAAGTAAAAGGAGAAAAAGAATTACTAATTGAATTCTTAAATACAATAAAGAAATTTGATCCTGATATAATATACAGCTACAATGGAGATAATTTTGATTTTCCATTTGTTAAAGAAAGATGTAAAAAATATGATTTAACAAATATGTTTAGTGAAATATTTAACTCAAATATTGTAAGAGGAAAAAGTCAGGAATTTGATCTGCAAAATTATCAACACATTGATGTTTATAAAGTAGTTAGAAGTCTTTCAATGAAGGGCTCATTGGATTTGTTTAAATTGGATTTAGATACGATTTACAATTATTTATTTGGCAAGCATAAAATAGATGTTAAGTATTCGGAAATAGAAAAATACTATAATAGTAAAGAATTATTTCCAAAATTTATTGAATATAATTTAGTTGATTCAATTGCGTGCTATGAAATTGGCGAAAACTTTTTAGAACAATTTGTTGCATTAAGTCAAATAACTGGAAAAACTTTACAGGATGTAACTAGAACTAGTTCAAGCTCAATTGTTGAAGCATTAATAATGCACAGATCAATGAGAGAAAATAAAATCATACCTAACATTCCAGTTGGTGGAACTGTTGAATCAAGAGAAAATAAAAGATTTCAAGGAGCATTTGTTAAAGAACCAACTCTAGGTTTGCACCATAATTTAGCAGTTGTTGATTTTCAATCATTATATCCTAGTGTGGTTATAAGTTATAATATTTCTCCTGAAACTATTGATGAAAAAACGAAAAATACATTTACTGACAAAGATGGAAATATATTTTCTAAAGATATTACTGCAACTATTCCAAATATGTTAAAAGAAGTGTTTGAACAAAGAATTGCAATAAAAAAGAAGATGAAATTAGCTCCTAAAGATTCTGCAGAATATAAAAGATTATTTGCCTATCAATGGTCCTTTAAAACAATTTTAAATAGTACTTACGGTTATATGGGTTATGCAAGAGCTCGTTGGTATAACTTTAGTTGTGGTCAAAGCATTGCAACAACAAGTAGAGAACACACTTTTAAAGTATTAAAAGAAGCAGAGAAAAAGAATTTAGAAGTTATTTATGCCGACACCGATTCAGCATTTATAAAATATAAAAATAATGAAAAAGAAGTTTTAGATTTTTTGGATTTTATTAATAAAGATTTACCAGGCGTAATGCAATTATCTTTAGATGGTATTTACAAAGCAGGATTATTTGTTCAAAAGAAAGGTTCAGAAGAAGTAGCAAAAAAGAAATATGCTTTAATTGACGATAAAAACAATATGAAAATAGTTGGCTTTGAATATGTTAGACATGATTGGTCAAAAGTGGCAAAAGAAACTCAAAGAACTATTTTGGAAATGATATTAAAAGATGAAGATATTAATGGTGCAAAAGAATTTGTTATAAATATTTTAAAACAAACAACTGAGCATAAATTACCAAACGAACAATTTGTAATCTATACGCAAGTAAGAAAAGATTTAACAGATTACAGTTCAATAGGTCCAGCAGTTTCAGCAGCTAAAAAAGCAATTGCAAGAGGCGAAGCAATAAACGAATCCTATGTTGGGTTTATTGTTACAAATAACGGGAAAAGTATATCGGATAAAGCAGAAGTTGCTAATAGTGTTAAAGATGGAGACTATGATTCAGATTATTATATTGAAAACCAAATAATACCAAGTGTTAAAAACATATTTCAAGTATTTAATATATCTGAAGATCAATTAATGAGTAAACCTTCTCAGAAGAAATTATTTTAATGTGAGAACTATGAATCAAGAAATCTATGAAACTCTGGATAATTTAAGTCATAAACAAATATATCAGGAATTAGATGAATTTATTATTAGAAGAATTTGTCAGTTTGCAAAAACTAAAAAAGATGCAATTGTAATTGCAAAATTTGTATTACATGTTTTACCACGAAATTTATCTTTAGATGACAGAATTAGAATCGCATTGATAAATTTAGAGTTTTTTAAAAGAAATAATTTAAGAGTAACTATTGCACCTAAATTTAAAATATCTAAATGTGAATCTGATTGGTGGCTACATCCTGAATGTCCAATACAATTTGAGATTTCAAAAGAAGGACAAAGAATTGCTACATTCTCTTTTTATGTTATACCAACACAAAACGAATTAGAAATTCATGTTAATAATTTGCAAGGGGTACAAGAAGGATATCCTACTCTAGAACCACCTTTTTTAAGATATACAAAAGATGATTTAAAAGAATTAACTGAGTTATTAAAAGTTAATTGGCGAACTCATATTATACGATTAATAAAAGAAAAATTTAGTGAATTACACCCAAAAATAATTGGAGATTTACCAAAACTTTTCAAATTTATAGATCATAATAAAGCAATATTAATGTTAAGACAATATGTTCAAACTTATTTACAAGCAGGAATACCCATTGAAAATATTAGCGTACACAATGTTAATGAGAACTATGAAGAATGGGCAAGAAATAATCTAAGATTAAAATTAGGAAGACAGGAAGGAACAATAGAACAACACCAAGATAGAAAAAGAGTAAAACTAGAACATAAACCAGGAACTAGAAGACCTATGCCTTAATAAATTATTTTATATATAATGATTACTATGGCAAAAACTATAGATCAAGTAATTACACGTTTAAAACTAGCAGATCCTACTTCGCTTATAAATGATAAGGAAGTTGAACAAGAATTAATAGCTAATTTTTATACTGCTCATGATATAGAAGCGGCATTATCAATTATTGAATATATGTTGCCAAGAAAATTACCATTAAAAAGAAGAGTTGCAATTGCAAAATATAATTTAGATTTAGAAGAATCGTTTTTTGCAAAATACAATAATTATGATTTAGGAGAATACAAATTAGTTAGATCTAATAAATTATTTAGAGACACTCCATTTAAATTTGATATTGTAAATAAAGCTACTGGAGAAGTATTGGCAAGTACGAATTTTTATTTTGTGCCAGCATCGGTAGACAACCCTTCGGTAGAAATGCACATAAATTTATTGCAAGGTGGAAAGAAAAAGGAATTAGAACTTCAAAAATTAAATAGTTTTTTAAAATTAAAATTCAAAGTATCAAACTGGAGAATTTTTGTTGTTAAAGAATTAAAACAAATCTGTGAACAACAACGCGTAAGACTTTTAGGAGAATTACCTCCAAGATACTTTTTAATAGATCCAAAAGCGACACCAGAAGAAAGAAAAAGAAAACTCGATGAATATACAAGACAATTAAGACAATATATTCAAGCATATTTACAAGGTGGAATTACTATTGATAATATTAAACAAGATAGAGTTAGTCTAACTCATAAGGATTGGGCAAGAAATAATTTAAAATTAAAAC
>CAIWXP010000160.1 GCA_903916665.1 Candidatus Iainarchaeum sp.
GAAGACATTCTTCTTAAAAAAGCTACACAATTAACTCCATTATAATTTACAGAATTATAATAACATTCCGACACATTTCCCGTAGGGTTTGTATATTTATTAAAATAACATGTTTTTGCATCTCCTTCTGGCAAAGTAGCAACATTAACCTTTGTTGCATCTACTTCTGGTACAAAAGCTGTTTGAGGATGCAATACATAATTATCATAATCTGCATAAGGAATACAAAATTTAGATTGAGTATTAGTAGTTCTATTTCCTACTGCAATTATTACTTTTAAACTTCTCAATTGAGAATATATTGGATCAACAATTAAATCCTGTTTACACTTTTTTTCTAAATCTGAATTTTCTCCAGAAATAAAACATTCTAAATCACCTGTAGCTGATTTAGTAATATTAGAATCACTACTAAATGTATTTCTTCCAAAATCACAATCATTCCAAGGAGTTCCATTACTATTATTTACTCCTTTTGATTCACTTCCAGACCAAAAATTAAAATGAGGATAGGGTTTTAATTTTACACTTAATGTTGCATTATCAGTATAACCAGTTAAATTAAATATTATTGGAAGAGTTTGAATATCTGCAGAACTAGAAGTTGCTTTTGCAATTCTTGTTGGATTACTACCAACATCTGCGTAATAAGAACCTATCTTTTGTTTGTTTGACATAATATCTACCAAAAAAGGCGCATTATAAAACTGACTAGTTGCTTTTGTAATTATTATTGTTAAATCATCGCCTTTGATAATAGTCTTATCAACAAAATTACTTGGTAATTTTAATGATAGATTTAATTCTTGTGCACCAAATCCTGAATTTGCCATACCAATAGTAGAACCTTGAGCAGTACTACTAGTATATCCTAAGCCAATACCACAACCAACAGTGTCATTTAATATTAAACCAGACTGACAAGAAGGTATTGCAAAACTAAAGCTAAACACCAAAACAAACGAAACTAAAATAAAATATATTTTCATAACATTCATAAAAATCACCTCTATTTTCCTGCCTTTGCAACTATTTTAGCAGGATTTCCTGCAATATATTTTTTTGCAAATGCAAAATCTTGTGTTAATGCACAATATTTTCCAGATACACGATCAGTAGTAAAAGTTCCTGGTGGTGGTGTTTCGTTAAAACAACTTGTATCAATTACACAACCATAGGCAATCTTACTTGTATTTGGATCACTATCTAAAATTACAACACCCGTTGTATCATATAATTTCATTCCACAATCTGCTAAATTACTAACTGGTGTTTTAGTAAAATCTAATAATTCTGATCTTTTATATGCTTTCACTAAAACATTTCCATTTGTATTAATATAACACATAATTGGTCCTGTCTTTCTATTATATTGTGGTAAAATACTCAACAAATTAAAATCTCTATCAATATATGCTTCTAATATTGTAGGAACATGAATATTTACTATATCTTTACCGTCAAAACTATATTCATTATTAATATCACGATCTGCAAATAAATTAATTTTTACAGTTCCAACACTATTCATAAACAATCTTTTTTCTGGTTCTTTAAATAAACCTAAATGAATAGTTCTATTAGTAGATAAATTATCAATATATGATGGATCTAATACTAAATAATAAAATGGATTATCACTAAATAATTTTGATGCATATTCTCCTAATAAAGAAAACGGACTTGCAACACCAACCATTTTTAAACTAGGAGTTATTTTATTAACTGTTAATAAATATACATTTGGTAACCCTTTTGTTTTTGTTTCGTTAGGATCATTAAAATCAATATTTAAATTTACTAATCCATTTTGTATTGTTGCATTAGTTACATAATTATCTGGTTTTAATAGTACAACATCCATACCATAATCGTTAGGATTCTTTCCTAAACCCAATAATAAATAATATTGTAATTCGGGATCCTCTAATAAAGGATAGGTAAAACCAGGATTTGTATTTTGTCTTTTCAAATCAATCAAATATTCATATCTATATTTATTTAAATCTTCATCTTTAATTTGAGTAATTGCTTCTTTATCTGCAAAACTAATATAACATCTTCCAATCTTATCAAAATACATACCATAACTTGTTTTATCTTTAGTAGGACAATTAGAATCACCAACTAAAAATAATTGTAAATATTTTGTAGGATTATTATAAAGTGTATTTGAAGAATCATTTAAATTATCATATTGCCCAGGTATTATTAAAGAACTTAAAGATAATGGTAGACCATATTTTGCTGCATAATATGCGCTTATTTTTTTTGTTTCTTTAGCATCTGTAGATGTGTAAAAATATGCTACAGAATTATTATTTAATTCAGAAACTAAATATTTATTTACATCTACAATATTGTATTCCTTAGTAATTGTTTTATTTAAATATTTTGATAATTGATCTGCATCACAGAAAAAACCATAATCTGAATATGCACTACAATCAATATCTGATTCAGATTCATAAGAAAAATCAGAATAATCCATCATATCCAAAAATTTACTACCTTTAAATTTTGAATCACAAAATTTACCTATAACAGAATATCTAATAGCACTTACATCTGCATCATCATAATTTATTAAATTAGATGCACTTTTATCTGCAGCAGCGTCAGCTTTTGGAGCATCTCCAATTACATAATAATAAACATCATCAAAAAAGAAACCATAATTTGCAACCAAGATAATTTGTTTTCCTTTTAATTCCGGATTTGCTGTAACTACTGGACTATCATCAGCAACATTATAAAACATATATGTTCCATATTTTTCTGCTTTGGGATATGAATCATTCAATGTTTTTTTAATTAAATTTCTTGTTATTTCATTTTGTTTTAATTTACCATTTATTTGACCACAAGAAATATAATTTATTCCTACAGCATTATTATCTTTTGAAAACTCAGGATAATTTTTTATATTTATTTTATCTGAATACCAAATACTATTTGTAGTAGTATCTAAACAATCATTTTTAGGCCAAAAATAACCTACTGCTGGTTTTGGATCATTAGAAGTAGCATAAAATAAAATTCTCAAAACACTATTACCTTGTTTTGGTGGGTACATTATACCATATTGTTTTGCATTTGTATAATCAAAAGTTAAATCTGTATTTCTTAAAACAACAGGAACTATTTCTCCCAGTTTTAATATTTTTGTTGAACTAGATACTGTAGTTACATCTGCAGCTTTAACTCCTGGAACTCCACCAGCGCCATTAGAACCGGCATTAGCCAAATAGGAACCTTGCTGTGATTTGTCTGGATCAAAATCAGTAACTAAATAGGTATCATTTGTAATATCCACTACATATTTTTTATCTTGATGTTGAAATACATATTTATTATTTTTTTCAGCATCACAAATAAACTTTCCTGATCCTGTATATATTCTAGCTAAATTTCCAGCTACAAAAACATTAAATTTTTGACCATTAGGATTAATTGAATATGATGATATATCTTCTTCCGAACCACATTTCTTTACATCTGTAAGACCAGCATACCTATATGGTTCTTTTTCTTCTACCAAATCTAAAGATACCTTTATTGTTTGTCCACTAACAATTTCTAGATGTTTACCTAATTTTAAATAATCCCATTTACCATCTACAAAAGTTGGAGTATATTCTGTATTTCCCAATAAAATTTTTGGAGGTATTTTGTTAGAATTAGTAGTTTCTGTATTTAAAACTAAACTTGCAATTGTACAATCACTATTACATGGTGTTGGAGCAATAATTGTTCCATCTGGATTATATTGTACAAATTTTGTTACTACTGTAGAAGCAACTGGTTTGGGCACAACAGGATTTGTAATTGTTGCTACTGCCGTTGTTGGTGTATTGGGAGATACATATTGTGCATACACGCCATCAGTAATACATTCTAATTGATTTGATGTAGTAGGCACATTTACCCAACGATTTGCTGGAATTAATTTATATTTTGAATCTCTTATAAATGAATTTTTACAAGCATATTCTATTGGCAATGATTTTGGAGGCTCGGCAAATAAAAAACAATGTCCAGTTGGAAAATTAGAATTAGGCATCTTACAATTAGTCCAGGGATCCGCAATTTCTCCACTTGACAAATCAATACAACTTATTTTTGTAGTTGTTCCAGAGTTTGGTTGAGATGTACTTAATGTTCTAATTAAACCAGACGATAAATTTCCTAAATCTCTTAAAAAAGTATTTTTACATTCTTGATTAGAAATTCCAGTAGGATAACATTGAAAATGTCCAGTTGGATCTGGATTTCCTGAACCATCAGATATAAACCCATTACAAGTAGCACTTACAACGCCTAAGATTAAAAACATTGAAAAGATAGAAAATAAAAATAAACTTAACTTTGTGTAATTCATTATAACCCC
>CAIWXP010000161.1 GCA_903916665.1 Candidatus Iainarchaeum sp.
AAAATTAGGTTTGGGATTTACTGTTAGAAATGAATCTGATTCCTATGTTGAAGTACCAGATAATAATTCTTTGAATCCAACAAATGCATTAACAGTATCTGCATGGATAAAGGCAAATTCTTTTAGATCATCAAATTCTGGCCCCTATTTGAATACTATTGTTGGAAAAGATAATTTACTTAATGATTACATGTCACAAGGATTTGTTTTAAGATCAGGAAATTATTCTGGTGAAACAAATGGGAGACTTTCTTTTGCATTAAGTAATTATGATACTCGTGGTTGGTCAGATGTTTATACTGATGCAATAATGTTAACTGGGCAATGGTATCATGTAGTTGGAACATTTAATGGTTCAAGAATAGCTTTGTATATTGATGGGAATTTTATAACTGACCAAAATTATGATCCTTTTGTAATAAGTCAATCTTCTGTGTCTTTAATGGTAGGTAAAAGCCCATATCCAGATCCATATAGGATTTTTGATGGTTCAATTGATGATGTTCAAGTTTATAATAGAGCATTATCTGCAGGTGAAGTAAGCGCATTATATGATGCAAGTTTAAATAATTATGATGTAAATTTCCCTAGTTTATTGCCAGGAGATTATAATTATATTGTCTATGCACAAAGTTTAGATGGTAATATTATACAATCAAGTAATAGATCATTTTCAATTTACTTTGATTTGAATGATATAAATCAGGATGGATATTATGATATAAATTCATGTGAACAATTACAATCAATGCGTAATGGATTAAATGTAAATTATGAATTAGTTGATGATATTAATTGTTATGATACAAGAAACTGGAATTTTGTTTCAGCACATTGTTCAGATCCAAATGATACAAATGAAGAAATTTGTTTAGAAAATGGTCAAACATGGTATCCTGATACAAATGCAGGTTTTGAACCAATAGCGAGTGGCGATCCAATTTATTTTAATGGTAATTTTAATGGAAATAATCATACGATAAGTAATTTGTATATTAATAGACCTGAAGAAAGCATCGTAAGTTTATTTGGTGCTGTTGCACATGATAGAAACGTAACAATATCAAATTTGAATTTAATTGATGCAAATATAATTGGTTATCAAGAAGTCGGTGGAATAGTATCTCAAAATCAATATGATTATTGGTTAAATATTATAAATTCTAGTTTTTCAGGAACTGTGTTAGGTAATGCAGATAGTGTTGGTGGTTTAGCGGGTTTTAGCTGCTCAACAAATATTCAATCATCTAATGTTGATGCTAACATTTTTGGAAGTAATACTGTTGGTGGTTTAATAGGTAATACTAATGGTGAGTGTCATTCAAATATATTAATTAATGAATCAAGTTTTAATGGTTTAATAGATAATCCTAATGATGGTACAGTAACAAATGGCGGTGGATTAATAGGAGATTTAATTTGTAATGGTTCAGATGCAATTTGTAATATATCTAAATCCTATGTTGATGCAAATATTGATCCCTACCAAGGTAATGTAGGTGGATTTGTAGGACATTATTCTGGTGGTTGGGGTGAACAAACAAACACACTAAATATTTCTGATTCCTACTCTGATTTTAATATTTATGGTGGAAGTAAATTAGGTGGATTAGTTGGTTTGAGTTCAATAGGCACAATAACTATTTTAAATAGTTATGCAACAGGTTCTGTAATTGGAAATTCGACTGTTGGTGGACTTGTTGGAGAAATGGATGGCAATTTAATAGTACTAAATTCATTTATAACAGGAACAATAATTGGTGATACTAATGGAATAATTCTAGGAACAATAGCTGGTGATAAAAACTATTCTAATAATTGGTATTATATGAATGAAGATCCAGAAAGTTACGGTGATTATGGTGTTGAAGGATTAAATTCTGTAATGGGTAATTCTGATTTATATGACCCTAGTTTTAGTGTTTATACTAATGGCTTAGGATCTTGGGATTTTGAAAATATTTGGGTAACACAACAAAATAGTTATCCTGTTTTTGGATGGCAATTGGAATTAAAAAAAGATGTGGATCATGATCATTATTATGATATAAATTCATGTGAACAATTGCAAGATATGAAATATAATCTAAATAAAAATTATGAATTAGTAGGGGATATAAATTGTTATGATACAATTAATTGGAATGACGGCAATGGTTTTATTCCTGTAGGTTATTTAGCTCCGTGGGGTGCATTTACAGGATCATTTAATGGAAATAATCATACAATAAGTAATTTGTATATTAATAGAAATAGTGATGAGTTAGGATTATTTGGCTACACATACAATGCAAATATTTATAATTTAAATTTAGTAGATACAAATATTTTAGTAGGATCAGATTATAGTTATATTTCTGGATTAGCGGG
>CAIWXP010000162.1 GCA_903916665.1 Candidatus Iainarchaeum sp.
GTTTTATTTTCTTTGGTAAATAACTATTTAATTGCATTACTGCTTCTTTTAATTCAATTTCATCTAATAAATCAATTTTATTTAAAATAATAAAATAGGGTTTTGTTTTTAACTCTAATTTATATAATTTTAATAAATTAATTTGTGATTTCATTTCTTCATGGGAATCTAAAATAAAGATTAAAGAATCTGCAATTGTTTTTAATGCAATACCCGTTTGCTTTTCGATAGGGTTTTGTTTACTTTCTGGTCTATCTAAAATACCCGGAGAATCTAATATTTGAAAATCAATAAATCGTTCTGTTATTTTTCCTACTTGTAATCTTTTTGTTGTAAAAGGATAATTTTGTATATCAACATTAGCTTCAGTAACTGCTTTTAAGAAAGTACTTTTTCCTGTATTCGGAGGACCAATTAATAATATTGTGGGCATATTTTTTATTCTTGGAATACTAGCCATAACTACCATGGCACTTTTTACTACTTCAAAATTAGGTTTACATCTTTTTACAATTGATACTAATCTTCCATAAAATTCATTTCTTATTTTTCCAACATTTCTTGTGGTTGCTTTTGAAACCAATAATAAAGATCTAGTTTTCAAATCATCTATTGTTCTTGCAGATGAAGTTAAATGAGATAGTGCTTTTCTTAAATTAACAACGTTTAATGAGTTACTTAATAATGCTTTGTATAATGGATTTAATTCAGCAATATTCGGAAATCTACTCGAAATATTTTTTAATGTTGATGTGGTATCCTCAGCAGCAACTTTTATTCTAGTTCTTTCTTTTTCAATAACTCTCTGTGTAAAGTCTTTTTCGCGAACTTTTGCAGCTTCATTTTTTGCTTTTCTAAATGCGTTATCGACTAGTTCATCTACTTTTGGTATATAAAATCCTTTTTGAAATCCCATAATTATCACACTAAATAATATAATTAGTAATATATTATGTGGTTAGAATTCTTTTTAAAGGAGTTTGTAATTATTCATATATGGTTAATAGGATGCCCGTTGTCTTCATAGGTCATGGTAGTCCAGAAAATGCTTTGGTAAATAATGAATTTAATGCTAATTGGAAATTATTTGGAAAGCAAATACCAAAACCAAAGGCAATTTTATGTATTTCTGCTCATTGGGAAACTTTTAATACTAAAGTGAATTCAAAGTTAAAACCAGAATTAATCTATGATTTTTATGGTTTTCAGAAAGAATTATATCAATTAAAATACCCTTGTAATGGGTCTTTAGAGTTAGCAAATGAAATAAAAAACCTATTTAAAAATAAAACCATTAATTTGGATTTACATAGAGGATTAGACCATGGTTGCTGGGCAGTATTAATTAAAATGTTTCCCAAAGGTGATATACCCATATTGCAATTAAGTTTAGATACAAATATTTCATTCAAAAATCATTTTGAGATTGGAAAACAATTAACTAAATTAAGAGACGCTGGAATTTTAATTATTGGTAGTGGTAATATAGTTCATAATTTGAGTTTATTTAATCCTGATAAATCCTATAAATGGGCAATTGATTTTGATAAATATTTAAAAGAAAATTTAATGAAATTAAATTTTGAGAATTTAATAAATATTGAAAGAAATATAAATTTTAATTTGGCACATCCTTCCAATGAACATTATTTACCTTTGTTATATATTATTGGTGCATCAAATAATGAAACACCACAATTTTTTAATGAAAAAGTAATTTCATCTTTGTCGATGACCTGTATTATTTTTTCTAATACTAAATTAAAATTTAATTAGTTTTTATATTATTTCAAAAGTTTTAATTTCTTTTAATGCTTTAGAATAGCAGCCTAATTTTTTATTAACAATATTTGCAAATTCTATGTCTTTTCCATGGTAGGTGTAAACTTGTTTTGCATTGCTATTCACAATATAATCTAATAGGCCATTTACATCACAGTGATCCGATATTTTAAAATGTTCTCCAAATCTAAAACTAGCGCCTGTTGTAGACGCAAATGCAATACTTTTTTTACTTGCAGTTGCTATGGCATCCACCAATGTTTTTTTAATTTTTTGTGGTGGCAAGATTAATAAATCTAATTCATTTAAATTTCTGTTAACTGTTAAATAATTTTTTAAATTAACACCGTATTTTGAATAAATATCACAAATTTTATAGGCATCATTTGTTAATCCAATTTCAAAATTTGTATTGTCACAAATTAGTTTTACTAACTCCTGTGTTTTACCTAAAGGATAACAAGCAACAATTGGTAATTTACCATTTAATCTATTTAACATTAACCATTTTAAAAATTTAGTATATTCATTTTTTCTATCTGGAAATACATCCATTAATGAACCATAGGTGCTTTCAATTATTAATATATCTGTGTCTTCAACTGTTGCAGCTTTTGTTGTTGTGGTATCAATATTATTTATATCACTTGTAATTGTTATTTTAGTTCCATTATATTCTAAAACTAAACTATAGCTTCCTAATACATGACCTGAATTTATTATTTTATATTCTAAATCATCAATTTTATATTTTTTATTAAACTCTAAAAATTTTCCAGATTTATTATCGTCGAATATTGAATTTGCAATTTCTAATGTGGGTGCAGTAGTAAAATAAGTACTAAAATCATTTTTTCTAGGGCCTATATGATCTTTATGAGCGTGGGTAATAAAATTGGTTTCAAAGTTATAGGTCTTTTTAATAGGGTCAATTGACAATTGAGTATTGTTATGGTCAATTATTATGTTCCCTGCGATTTTTATTTTTAACATAGTTAATAAAAACAAAAATGTTATAAAAAGTAATAGTATGTTTTAAGGATTCATATTAGTTTGGTCTTAATCTCATGCGTAAACATAATTTGTTTGTTTTTTTGCATGATTTTGGTTAGATCTTGAGTTTTCTACAATTATTTTTAGGATTTATTAAGCAATAGAATTTTGATTAGAGTATATATATCTTTATATATCTTTATTACATATATATCAATAGATTTTGCAAAATTTATTGGAATGAGCGCTATGGGCCAGCAAATAATTTTATATAATAATAAAAAATTATATTGCAAAGCCCCATAAATTATTGGTGAACTTTATGGGTTTAAAGGATTTGTACTATTCTCTTGAAGAGAGTTTTAATAAAAGTATTGATGCTATTGATGCAAAAGTATCGGTAAGATGGTTTTTTAATGCCATTGATAAGGTAATACCTAGTTTTATTTTCGTTAATTTAGTTATTTTAATTATTATAGGATTATTAATATTCTTCTTTTTAGTTCCAAAAACACAGTCAGTAAATTTTGCCTTTAAATCAAATGGTGTTCAATTAATTGAGTCCTTTGATTTTACTTTAAATGTTGATGGCAAGGATTATTCTGCGAGAGCCGAGAAAGGATTGGCAACCGTTGTTTTAAATCAAGGAAAGAAGATTAGCATTGAAACTTTGGGAACCAGTGATTATAATATTGATCAGAAGCTCTATGATTTTTCAAATTCAATAAATGTTAAGTTAGTAAAAAATATTTCTTTAATTCCAATATCATTGTTTATATTTAATCCCGATGGATCAACTTTCACAAAAGAAGCAAATTTAAATTTTTCTTGTTCTTCTGGAACAATATCAAAAGAAAATAAAACAAAACTTGGTTCAGGAAATTTATCCATTGATGTGCCAGAAGATTGTGGTACATTAAGTATAAGTGGACAGGTTGATGGCTATAAATTATCTAAGGGTCAAACCTGTGATAGTACTGCTTGTTCAATAGAATTTTCTCCTAATACTCAAACTAGTGCTTCATCAATTAGTTTACCCAATGGTGGAATAAAAGTTACAGTTATGAATGATAATGGAGATGTAATTTCTGGTGCTAAAGTTAAAATATTTGATTCAAAAGATTTGAAAGATGAAATAGAAGTTAGTTTAACAAATCCTTTAGGAATAACAAAAATATTTTCAAATTTAACTGTTGGAAACTATACAGTTTATGTTTCTGATTCAAATTATATTGATGGTCAAAAGATAGTGGATGTTACTGATAATACTGTATCAGAAGTTACTGTTCAATTATTAAAATTAACTTTAGGAAAAATAAAAATGAATTTTGTTGATGAAAGTAATCTTCCTGTTGCAGGATCAATTGTTTTAAAAGATTCAACTGGAAAAATAATTTATAGAGGTACTTCATTGGATGGTTTATTAGACATGCCGGTCTATGCCTATGGTAGTTTTTATTTAGATTATAAACCCGATAATAATGCATTATTTCCCTTGGGAAATTATAAATTAGATATTGATTCTTCTTTAACTGAACAAAAAGTGGTTATTAAGAAAATTAGTTTTTATGATAGCGCAAAAATAAATGTACAAGTTTTAGATGAAGATGGAAAGCCCGTTGAAGGTGCAAAATTATTTGTTAAGGATGCATTAACACAATTTGATTTGGTATCTTTTGATATGCAAAATTCAGATAGCAATGGTTTATCACATATTATTTTGCCACAGGGGGCCTATCAATTTAGAGCCTACACTGGTTTTTCAGAACAATTAAGTGAAACTGTTACAATTATGCCAAATACTTCTGGAGATTTACCAGAACAAAATATTAAAATAACAATTGTTTATGGTTATAGTCAATTAACAATAAAAGTATTGGATGAATTTTCACAGGCAAAACCAAATGTAAAAGTAAGTTTTTATAAAAAACCGAATGTTGCCGATGGTAGTACAGTAATAACTGATACGCAAGGAACCGTTGTTCATTCTTTCAAAGCCGGAACCCCTTTGTACTATGTTATTGAAGCAGATAATTATGTGACCTATTATAGTGAAGCAAGAATATTAATGACCAATATGATTTGGGATGATAATATAACATTAATGCCAATAAAAGAAGATGCTCCAAGAGTAGAATTTTTGGGATTATATCAAAATTTAGATGGCAATGATGCAAAGGCAATGTCAATTGGTGGGACCTATTATTTAGGATTTAAAATTTATGTTTTTGATAATCATGATAGCATGGAATTTAAAATAAAAACTGGAGATCAAGGTATTGTTGAACAGGATAAATTATATTTTACTGATGCCTATACTTCAGCAAATAATGATACAAGATATTCTGATGCAAACATGGATCAATTAACAATGGGCGATACAAAGATTTTTGATTCAACTTGGAATAGCGGAAGTTCTGGAATTTATACTGTATACTATAAAGTAAATGTAAGAAATAATTCCTCTGTTAAAATGTATGATCCTTTGAAAGTTTCTTGGACTTTGAGTTTAGATGATGTATCAGTTGCTCAAGAAACAAAAGATTTTTTAGCTGGTACAAAAGGAGTTTGTGCACAGGACGAATTTTGTGGAAGATATACTCTATTAGATAAAACAACTCAACTCTATGTTGATTCTCAATCTGAAAATAATTTTATGTTAACTCCAGGTCATGAATATGGTTTAACATTTGATTTAATTAATGGTATCGATGGTCCAGAAGGAGAAATTAAAAATGGAAATTTACAAATCTATAACGCATTATCAAATACTGAAAGTATTACCACTGTAAAAAATGATATTTCATCAAGATCTAATATTCAATTATTAAATTATTTAGTATATGGTCCGGGTAATGAAAGAAGAGAATTAACAGGAAATTTATTTGGAATATTTTTAGAAGATTATTCATTTAAAGATCTATTAAAAAATAGATATATTTCTGGTAATCTTGATTTTAAACCAATTTCTGGACAATCATATATGAATTTTGTTGTTACAGACACAGATAGAAAATTAGTAGTTCAAGGAAAATCTGCATTATCAATATTATTTAATTCAGTAAGTTCAAGACAATTGGTAGTTAATACATTTCCAGATAGAGTATTGGCACCAGATAGTGATCAATTATTAACTTTTTTTGTAACCGA
This sequence comes from Candidatus Iainarchaeum sp., assembly GCA_903916665.1. Taxonomy (GTDB): domain Archaea; phylum Iainarchaeota; class Iainarchaeia; order Iainarchaeales; family 0-14-0-20-30-16; genus 0-14-0-20-30-16. The sequence goes on from CAIWXP010000162.1 coordinate 5,926, forward strand.
TGATACAAACACCATGGTTAAAGATGCAATTGTAGGAGTAAGATTAAAAAGACCTCAAGATGATCAATATCACATGTTAAGTTATTGTAAAGATAAATTAACAGATCCAAATGGAAAAGTATCCTGTAGTTTACAAGCAGCAGATATGGTTGCAGGAAGTTATTTACAAATTATTGTTGAAAAAGAAGGATATAATGCCTATTCAAAATTAGACTTTACTCCTGATTTACAAGTAACAACAAAATTATTTGATTTTGATAAAGA
>CAIWXP010000163.1 GCA_903916665.1 Candidatus Iainarchaeum sp.
AATTTTAACACTTCGCCAGTTCTATCTAATATTATTTTTCCTGTTATAAATTGAACATTACCCATATTAAAATTATCTTTAAAATCATTTTTCATATATGCTTTTATTTGTTTAATTGGATTAGCAAAATATTCTATTAGATAGCCATCAATTATTTTATTTCCTCTTTCTCGCCAATTAGTTTTATCTGATAAAACAATGTGTAAATCTATGTCCGAATGTTTACTAGGATTTCCTGTAACATAGGATCCACAAACTAGAAAACCAATAACTTCTTTTTTATCTTTCCATTCTTTTATGAATTTATTTAATGCAATTTCCCATTTTTCCATAGTTTCACTTTAATGTAATTAATTTAGGTTTTTCTTTTTCTTGTTTTAGTTTTGGAAGAGTAATTTTCAAAACACCATTATGGAAATCACATACTGTTTTGTTTGCATCAACACTTGAAGGTAAAACATATCTTCTATAGAAACCAGAGAAGCTTCTTTCCTGTGCAAAGAAGTTTTGTCTATCACTAACTCTTTCAGTTTTTTTCTCTGCATTTATTTCTAAGAAATTTCTTTGAACATTTATTTTAATATCTTTTTTATCGATTCCAGGAAGATCAACATTAACTTCTAGCTCTTTACCTTTATCTTCAATATCTGTATTTGGCGAATTTAAAGGTTTAAAAAAGCTTTCAAAAGGATTTGTAAAAAAATCATCTTTCATTGTGTTAACAACATCATATTGTTTCTCATTAGCTTGTTTTTTTGCAGGTAATTTTTTAGTTTTCTTGTTCATATTACCCCTCCTATAATTAATTAATAATTCATATATGTTTTTCTAATATTTAAATCTTGCCCAATACAATGTAGGCATAACTTGTTTGTAAATCGCAAACCTTTATAAATATTTTGTAATCTAAATATTTTATCTATTTTTTATAGGTGATTATTATTGAACAAAGAGAATGTATTACAAAAGGAAATATTAGAACAAAAGAATTGCAACAATTGCAAAGATTTGGAAAACAAAATGATCATCTTATCACAACAGAACAAAACATTAGAGCAAGAGTTACAAGAAAACAAGCAGCGTAATTTATATTTAATGGCTGATTTTGAAAATTATAAAAAGCACATAGACAAAACATTACAAATAGAACGAGAATTTTCAAACGAAAAATTATTAAAAGAATTATTAAATATTGTTGATGATTTTGAAAGAGCATTAACAACAATAAAAGATTCTGATGATTTGAAAGGAATTACATTAGTTTACAATAATTTAATAAAGTTTTTACATAGCTACGATGTTAAAAAAATTGATGCTATAGGAAAACAATTGGATGTAAATTTACACGAGGTATTATTGCAAGAAGAATCTCAAGAAAAAGAGGGAATAGTTTTAGAAGAATTACAAAAAGGTTATACTTATAAAAATAAAGTCCTACGATATGCGAAGGTAAAAGTTTCGCAAAATAAAATGGAAAATAAGGAGGAATAATTATGGGAAAAGAAAAGATTTTAGGTATTGATTTAGGAACATCAAACTCACAGGCATCTGTTATGATGGGTGGAACACCCACAATAATTCCATCGGCAGAAGGATCTACTTTATATGGAAAAGCATTTCCCAGTGTTGTTGCATTTTCAAAAACTGGCGAATTATTAGTTGGTGAACCAGCTAAAAGACAAGCAATTTCTAATATTGAAGGAACGGTAATGTTGGCAAAAAGAAAAATGGGTCAAGATTATAAATTTAAAGTGCAAGGAAAGGAATATACTCCTCAACAAATATCTGCATTTTTATTACAAAAAATAAAAACAGATGCAGAAGCATTTTTGGGAGAAAAGATTTCTAAAGCAGTTATTACTGTGCCCGCTTATTTTAATGATAACCAAAGAACGGCAACAAAAGATGCAGGTAAGATTGCAGGATTGGATGTAATAAGATTGGTTAATGAACCAACTGCTGCAGCAATGGCCTATGGTTTAGGAAAAACAGGAAAAAATAAAATTTTAGTATTTGATTTGGGTGGTGGAACTTTAGATGTTACTATCATGGAAATCAATGATGGTGTTTACAATGTTTTATCTACTTCTGGTGATACTCAACTAGGTGGATCAGATATGGATAAAGTTTTAGTTCAATATATTAATGACAGATTTAAACAACAGGAAGGTTTAGATTTATCGAAAGATAAAATGGCTTTCCAAAGAGTTTTAGAGGCTGGAGAAAAAGCAAAAATAGAATTATCTAAAGTTGGAGAAACTGAAATTAATTTGCCCTATATAACAGCAGATAATTCAGGACCAAAACATTTGGTAATGAAAATTACAAGAACTGATTTAGAAAAATTGATGGATCCTATTGTAGAAAGATGTAGACAACCAATTAGAAATGCATTGAAAGATGCAAAATTATCTAAAAATGAAATTGATAAAGTAATATTAGTTGGTGGCCCAACAAGAATGCCAAGTGTTCAAAAATTAGTGGAACAAGAATTGGGAAAGTTACCAGAAAAAACTGTTGATCCTATGGAATGTGTTGCAATGGGTGCTGCAATTCAAGGTGCTGTGTTAGCTGGAGAAATAACTGATATTGTTTTATTGGATGTAACTCCTTTAACATTGGGAATAGAAACTTTAGGAAATGTATCAACATCATTGATTGATAGAAACACAACAATACCTGTAAAGAAACATAAAGTATTTTCAACCGCCGCAGATATGCAAAATGCAGTAACAATACATGTGTTACAAGGTGAAAGAACAATGGCCGAGGATAATGTTTCATTGGGAATGTTTAATCTAACAGGAATTGCACCAGCACCACGAGGAGTACCACAAATTGATGTTACCTTTGATATTGATGCCAATGGTATATTAACAGTTAGTGCAAAGGATTTGGCAACAAATAAAGAACAAAAGATAACAATAACCGCATCAACAAAATTATCAGAAGCAGAAATTAATAAATTTGTAAATGCTGCAAAAGAACATGAAGAAGAAGATAAAAAGAAAAAAGAAGAAATTGAAATAAAAAATACTTTAGACACAATGATTTACACAAGTGAAAAGTCTTTTGGTGAATTGCAAGATAAATTAGAAGCTGCAGAAAAAATAAAAATAGAAGAAGTTTTAAAAGAATCAAAGGAAGCATTAGCAACCAATGATTTAACTAAAATGAAAGACGCAACAGAAAAATTATCTAAGGCAATGCAAGAAGTAGGTTCAGCAATTTATTCAAGAGCAAGTCAAGCAAATGGTTCTCAACCAAATGCAGAGGGTGCAAGCGCAGGTGCTCAAACAGATTCAGAATCAGAATTTCAAGAAGAAGAAACAGAAGAAGAAGCTGCTGATGTAAGTGAACAAAATAAAAGAGCAAAAAAAGAAAAAACAATAGATGCAGAATATACAACAGAAAAATCAAAAAAGTAAATGAGAGATTTAAATAATCTCTCATTATTTTTATTTTATTTCTAATTAAATAAAATGTGAATATTTATGACAAAAGATTTCTATAAAACATTGGGTGTAGATAAATCTGCAACAGAAGCAGAAATAAAAGATGCCTATATGAAATCTGTTAAAAAATATCACCCTGATTTAAATCCTGGCAACAAAGAATATGAAAGCAAATTTAAAGATGTTAATGAGGCCTATGAAACATTGAAAGATCCTCAAAAAAGAAAACAATATGAAGCCTATGGTTCAGAATATGAACAACGGGCAAATAATAATTTTAGAGGCTCACAACATTATAATTCATCAAATATGGGTGGATTTGATTTTGAAGATATTTTTAAACAATTTGGTTTTGGTTCTGATGACTTCGGATTTTCTGGTTCTCAAAAACAACAAACAAGAGCAGCAGATTTACAATATACTTTAAAAATAACTTTAGAAGATGCTTTTTCAGGAGTAAGTAAAAAAATAGAAATACCTACCCAAGAAAATTGTTCTAATTGTAAAGGTGCAGGATATTTAGGAAATCAAAAAACATGTTCTCAATGTCAAGGTCAAGGTCAAGTAAAAAGAGTAGTACAAAGTCCATTTGGTTCAATGGTTACAGTAACTGTTTGTGATAAATGTTATGGTAAAGGTAAAACTTACGATAAAAAATGTGATGTTTGTAAAGGCCAAGGATTAGTAAAAGGAAAAAAGTCTTTAGATGTAAAAGTTCCTAAAGGTGTAGCACAGGGAACCATATTAAGATTGCAAAACGAAGGTTTTCAAGATGGAAAATATAAAGGAGATTTATATTTGAAAATTGTTTTTGAAAATCACCCTAAGTTTTCTATGGAACACTATGATCTATATTCAAATGAACATATCGATTTAGTTACTGCAATTTTAGGTGGAGAAATAGATATTCCAACAATAGATGGAAAAGCAAAATTAAAAGTTCCCGTAAGTTTACAAAGTCAAACAGTTTTAAGAATGAAAGGTCAAGGAATGTATGAATTAAATTCTAGTCATAGGGGCGACCAGTATGTTAAAATATTTGTGGATATTCCAAATAATTTAACAAAAGAACAAACAGAAGCAATAAAAATTATTTTTGGTAAAGATAAAGATGAAAAGAAAGATTTTCTGAAGAAACTAAAAGAAATATTCAAATAAATATAT
>CAIWXP010000164.1 GCA_903916665.1 Candidatus Iainarchaeum sp.
ATAAAATCTTCTTTAAGAACACAGGATGCAAAATTATATAATATTTATCAGTTATCTAAATTTTTTAATAGCTCTGTTGTTGATGGTATAAGAAAAAGAATTGATGATTTTGTAACATTACAATTGGATTTTAAATTAGAAGATATTGATCAATGTAGCGATAGATTAACATTACTTTTTGATTATATTAGAGAAATAACTTGTAAAAATAGTGAACAAGAAAAAATGAAAGAAAAAATGATTGATAATATTGAAGAAATGGTTGTTTTATTTAAAGAAGTTGTTCATCAAGTTAATAATAAAATGTCAAAATACGAATGGATTAATTTATTGTTATTATATGCGGTTATTTTGTTTTGTCTATTTTTTAATAATACCAATTCAGTTCTATCAATAATAATTATTTCTATATTATCCATATCAATCACTATGTTTTTATTTATTTTAAAAGAATTAGATTCTTTGCAATGGGATGAACAAACTTGGATTTGGGATCCACTATCTGTTTTATTTAGGGATTTAGATTTATTACCCTATATTCCAGAAGATGTTTTAGTACAAAATAGAGTTAATTTAGAAGAATTATCTATTAAAGAAATTAGGATTGCACATTATAAGCACAGGTATCCTGATTTTAGAGATAAAACAATTGAGATAAAACGATTTTAGGTGCTATTGTGAAAGAAAAAGAAATTTTTTATTTTGGCTATGGTGCAAATGCATTTTCAGACATGATGAATGCAATTATTGGTAGAAGACCAAAAGGATATCCTACAAAATTAGAGAATTATGCATTATATGTTCAACAATGGAACGAAATTCCTCAAAAAGCACAAAATGCATTAAAATCTTGGGGTCCTGAATTTAGTTCCTATATTGCAGTTCCATTAAAAGGGGCTTATTTATGGGGTACTTGTTGGTCTGTTACTCAAGCAGAAAGAGATATTGTTGGAGATTGGGAATATCATCATATATGGTATACTCCAATTAAAGTTAAAGTATTAAATAAAGCAGGAAAAAAGGTTCTTGCGCAAACAGAAATGATTCCAAAGTATACTCCTAAGGGTCAAAAGCCAATAACTTCAAAGAGATATAAAGCATTTGTTGCAAACAAAGCTAAAATGTTAAGGGTTGCAGTAAAATCAAGAAAAGAATATTTTGCTCGTCTTAAAAAACAATAGATCTAATTCGAGGCCTTTCTTTTAGCAAAAGAAAGTACACCGTCTGTTTCAAGAAAATAAGTATGTTTCGCTTTGCTTAAGCATACAGTTTTCAAAAATATCAAATAAATTTTATAATTAGTCGGCTATGCTGATTGATATTTTTGATTATTTGTGGGTGTAACCACTTACTTTGAAAAGGAAAGTGGGATGAGGGAGTTGAACCCCCTTGCATCGCTCTGCAGGCGAGCGCATGACCGTTCTGCCAACCCCACCAAGGCCTTTCTTTTAGAAAAAGAAAGTACACTGTCTGTCCAAAGAAAACCCGTACTACACAAGGTAGTACTATTATCTTTTCATAGAAAAGATTGTTTCGCTGTTTTAATACAAACTTTAAAATTAGCTTATATAATTATTGAGGATTAAGGTTTAAAAAGGAATTGTTAAATAAAAATAAAAAAGAAAAAAAGGAAAGGAGGAGAGAAAGTCTCCTTTACTATAAATTCTATTGAACTTCAGATACAGCAGGTTTTCTTAATGCAAAGTATAATACTAATAGTACTATGATTATTGCACCTAAAACAACACTTATTGTTCCACCCATACCTAAATTAAATAATCCAGTCTTTAAAAAACTTGAGTCTTTTGTATATGCAATATAATAGGTGTTTGAATTATCATTTGCACTTACAATTATTGAACCAGTTGTATCTTCTTGAGAATCTAATTTAAATTTAACTAGAATATCTCTTGTTTCGTTAGGTCCCATATTGAATTTAACTTGACCAATAGCATTGTCTGCATTGTCGTATAAAACAACATTTGCATCTTTTATTGGAAAGTTATTTGGATTATTCACTTTTAATTTAACACTAGAATCCCCAGAGAATATAACTGTTGTTGGTGCATCAATTAATACTAATGCATTAGCTAATGTTGTATCGGGAGTTACTGCTAAATATATTGTGTAATAGGTTGTTGAAACATCTGATGCAACTTCTAAAGCTGCTTTTATTGTTCTTGGAGTGTCAGAATTTACAGTGTATTGTAAATTAACTATTCTTTTTTGATTTGGATCTAATATTACACTAACTGGTTTTGAAGTTATTGCAGTATCACCCATTAATTTTAAAGTTACTTTTGCTTTAAAACCATAGATGTTTTCCAAAACAATTGGTAAGTTAGTTGATTGTCCAGAAACACTTGTTAATTTACTTGGATAAGTATTTACAAATGATGCGTTTCCAACTTCTGAATTACTTGTGTAATAAATTATTTTTTCAGAATCTTTTCCATTAATTGTTGTAATTAATTTATAACTTTTATTTCCTATTGTTTTTGGATATATTTCTGCGTAAACAGTTTTTATACTTCCTGAACCAATGGTTATTTCTTTATCAGATAATATAATTGGATCATTATTGTTTACTGGAACAATAGATAAATCTGCAGTTACTTCTGAGCTTGTATTATTTTGAATATTTATTGTTTGTATTCCTTTTAATCCAACAGGTATATCAATTGAACTTGCATCTACATATAGGTTATTTCTTGTAACATTAATTGTTATACTTTTTGTAAATGTTGCATAGGGTGTAGTTGCAGTTAAAGTGATTGTTTTTATTCCATTGCTTGTTGAATCTGAAGTTAAAACATTGAAGGTTCCAGAAAATCTAGCCTGTGATCCTACAGCAACAGTACTGTTTGGTATTCCAACAGCAACACTTTGATCATCAGTAGAGCCTGAGAAAGTTACAATCATACTATTATCTGAGTTATTGTAAAAATCAAATGCTAAACTTAATTTATCATTATTTTTCATTGTAGTTGTTTGTTGAGTAATGTAAAATGAATTTTGTGTTATTTCACAATTTTCAACAGATACTGTTAATGTTTTTTTGAAATGTTTTAAATTGCTTGTATCATAGATATGATTTTCATATAATTCTTGGTCTAATATTAAATCATATTCACCAACGGGGGCTTGTTTCCCAAATAATATTTGAACATTTTCACTGCTATCTGATTGAACAGTTATAGTATCTGATTTTACACTAGGCCAAAGATCATCGTTTGCTTTTACTTTAGGTTTAATATAATATCTATGTGAACTATCATTTGTAAAAATTAAATTTCTTACAACTGGATAATCTGCACCATAACATATTACATCATTATCTAAACTAACATCGAAATCGTCGTAATTATCTACACTTAATGTAATGGTTTTTGTTTCAGAACCTAAGTCTGTTACATTATCATTTGAATCTCTGTAGAACTTTACAACATCAAATTGAATATTATAATAATCATCACTTGATACATTATGACTATATAATTTAAAACTTAATGTTTCTGTACTATTTGGTTCAACAGTTATTTCTCTTGATTTATGATCAGCAGTAATGTAATCTGTGTAATCTTGGTCTGATTCATCAAATTGTATATTAACGCTACCTGCTACGTCACCGGTGTTCTTTATTGTGAACTTAATGGTAACATTATCATTTTCACCAATATAATAATCTGATTGATCAACAGTTACATCTAAAACTGGTTTATTAGTAGTACAGGGTATAAATAAACAAGGATTAACTCCTAGTCCAATTCCTGGTTGTAGTGGTATATATGCACTAACGCTATTAATTGCAAAGAACATTGCAAACACTGCAAATGCAATTGCTAATATTTTTAAAGAATTCATTTTCTCTCCTCCGAATAAAATTATTTTTTAACTATGAAATTTCCTAATCTACCAATAAACATGGTAAAAAGAACAATTGATATTACAAAAAGTAATACATCTAAAACTATTAATGCAGTTTTAGAATTTGTTTCTGCTAAATTAAAAAATGCTGTAATATTATTTGGTTTATCAAATACAGGCATTTTATCTTTTTCTAAATTTATTGGTATGGTTAAAGATTTTGTACCATAGCTTAATACATATTCTATTTTGTTTGAATCAATATTATTATAATTGATTTTTATAGGAATTGTAATTGTTTTATTTGAATCAAATAATATTCCAATTTTAGTTACATTAATATCAAATGATTCCTGTATGCCCTTCAATTTTAAAATTGCAGGATAGGTTGTTGCTGTTAAATTTGTTAATGTTAAATTAACTTCTATGGTTTGTGTTAGTAAAGGATAATTTATACCAATGCTATAATTGATATCTTTATTTACATTTGTATTGACATCTGTAGCCAATGCGCTTACGCAAAATAAAGAAAACAAAAATGCCAATCCCAATATAATTATCTTTTTACTCATAGAATAAATCTGATGCGATATGTTTATAAATGTTACTTCTTTGAGTTAAGTCCTAAATATAGCCCTATAATTTATTTGCCCTTATAGATTTAACAAAGAAGAATCCCACTATGCCAAAGGTAGCTAAGGGGCTCAACCAGGCAGGAATATGATATCCGAAGGCATCTGAGATCATAATTATTCCTAGAACCAGAATAGAATACATTGCCCCATTCTTTAGAAATTTGTATTTTTTGATATTATCTATGTTTCTTACTGACAATTCTCTTACAACAAAGGCTCCTAAACCATTACCTAGAATAATTAAAGGAACTGCCAATGTGAAGGCAAAAGCACCAATAACTCCATCAATTGAGAAAGTAGCGTCAATTACTTCCAAAAATAAAATTTTACTAATATCCGACATTCCTTCCTTCATTAGGTTTCTTTCTTGATGCTCTGCGTTTTGTTTAAATCCATGAACAATAAAAAACGCAGTTGACCCAACCACTGCTCCAAAAGCAATCATTGGATTTAATTTTAAAGCAAACCATACAATAATTGCTAAAATTGTTGAAACTATTGCAAAAAACCAAACACTTTTAGATTCAATAAATCTTTCGCCCTTTAAACCATAGTTTTTAGTTTCTAAAAATAACCAATGGAAGAATAAAAATACTAAAAATATTCCCCCTCCAATTAACAATATTGGTGCGCTGCTTTCAATTGCTGTTGCAACTTTAGGATCTGCACTAAATGTTGCTGTTAATGCACCAAAGAATCCTAAACTAGGATTACTAACCCAAACAATAACCCAAGGCAATAGACCTCTAACTACAAAAACTGCAAATAATAATCCCCAAAGCAAAAACCATTTTCTTGCTCTTTTAGTCATTGTTGCTAAAATATCTGCATTGATAATTGCATTATCTATGCTAGAAATAGTTTCAAATAAACACAAACCTATAACAGTAATAATTATTGCAAAAATGTCCATAATATCACACAACATTTAAAACTAATTTCATTATCCACATTAATAGAATTCCTAAAATAATAAATAAAAATTGTAAACTTGATTTACTTAATCTTTTTTCTTTATGTAATTCTGGGAAAATATCTGTTCCAGCCATATATATGAAACCACCTGCTATAATGGGCATAATATATATTATTATTGAATTAACATAGGTTGCAAAAACATAGGTTAAAATCGCACCCAAAATAGAAAAAATTGCGCTTAAGAAATTATAAAATAATGCTTTTGTTTTTGTTAATCCTGAGCTAATTAATATTGCAAAATTTCCTAATTCGTGAGGTATTTCATGCATAACAATTGCAATTGTTGTTGTTATTCCTAAATCAACACTAATTAGAAATGCAGCAGAAATTGCAACACCATCCATAAAATTATGAACACCATCACCAAAAAGATTTAGGTAGGCAACAGGATGTATTTTACAATGTTCATCATGACAATGTCTCCAATGTAAGACCTTTTCAATAACAAAAAACAAAACAATTCCTAAAATAACAATTAAAAAAGGAGTTAGTCCAGAAAGGGTTCCCACAGACTCAGGTAAAATATGAAGGAACGCGCTACCAATCATAGATCCTGCGGCAAAACTTACTAATAAATGAATTAGGCTATGTAATGTTTTATCTTTTAAACTAATTAGGACTAATCCTAATAAAGATAATAAACTAACAAAGATTACTGCTAACAAAATCCAAAGAAAAATCATTCTATCACGTTTAAATCAATCTAATTTTTAATAATACTTAATATACTAATTAGTAAATAATTATATAAACATAAGAATATAAATCTCTTTGTTCTACATTATATACAATCTAAATAGGAATATTAGGGGTTGTGTTTTTTATGGGCTTTTTAAAAGAGTTTAAAGAGTTTGCAATGAAAGGTAATGCTATTGATTTAGCAGTTGGTATTGTAATTGGTGCAGCGTTTGGGAAAATTGTTAGTTCTCTAGTTGATGATATTATTATGCCTCCAATTGGTTTGTTGTTAGGCAATACTGATTTTACACAATTGTATATTAATTTGTCAAGTACAAATTATGCAACTTTAGAGGCTGCAAAAGCAGCAGGCGCACCTGTAATTAGATATGGAATTTTCGTTAATACAATCTTAAATTTCATGATAATTGCTTTGGCTATATTTCTTGTTATTCGAGCAATGAATCGATTATCTAAGAAGGCGGAAGAAAATAGTCAAAAGCTAAAACAAAAAGCTGAAGAAGTAAAACAAAAAGCAGAGAAATTTAAAGAAACTCTTAGAAAAGAATTACCTATAAAATTAAAATCAAAAACAAAATAAAAAATAAAGAGATAGGTGAAAAAAAATGAAATTTGAAGATATGAAGTTTAGCGATAAGCTACACAAAGCAATAAAAGAAATGAATTACGAAACCCCAACAGAAGTACAGGAACAATCAATTCCTTTGGTTATTGAAGGACACAATTTAATTTGTAAAAGTTTTACAGGTTCTGGAAAAACTGCAGCATTTGGTATTGGAATAAGTGAAAGATTATTAAACGGAAAATCTCACGGTGTTTTAATTATTGGGCCAACTAGAGAATTAGTAGTTCAAGTTAAAGAAGAAGTTCATAAAATAAATAGATACTCAGGATTAAAAGTTAGTGTTGTCTATGGTGGACATGGAATGATGCCAGAAGTTCAAGCACTAAGAAAAGGAGTAGATATTTTATGTGCTACACCAGGAAGATTGTTGGATCATATAAAACAAGGAATTATTAAAAGAGATTTTTTTGATACTGTTGTTTTAGATGAAGCAGATAGAATGTTAGATATGGGTTTTGTTGAAGACCTAAATAAAATTATGGAATTTTTTAAACCAAAAAACACATTATTATTTTCTGCAACATTGGAACAAGAAATTGTAAAATTAATTCATAAATATATTCCTAATTATAAAGAAGTAATGATTAAAACTGAAATAGTTGGAGAAAATATTATTGAAAAGAAAATAGAAATGAGACCTCAGGACAAATTTTTATATTTATTAGAGATTGTAAAAAAAGCAGAAGGTAAAAGAGTTTTAGTTTTTGTTTCAACAAAAAGAGAAGCTGAAAATGTTGAAAGAAAATTAGCAAAATCAGGATTCTTTGCATCAAGTATTCACGGGGATAAAAGTCAAAAATTTAGAGAAATGGCATTGAAAGATTTTAAATCTGGAAAAGTGAGTATAATGGTTGCAACGGATGTTGCTGCTCGTGGTTTACAAATTGATAATGTTGAATTTGTTGTAAACTATGATATTGCAAGAGATAAAGATACTCATAAACATAGAATTGGAAGAACTGGAAGAATGGGTGCAACAGGTTATGCAATAACATTTATGACTGGCGAAGAAATGTTTCGTGATGATAGAAAACGTGGTGGAAGAAGACCTACAAGAAGTCAACACAGCATTGATAGTAATACAACAAATATTTGGGATCAAACTAGAAGACCAAGAAGTTTTGAACGAAATAGATTTGGCGCAGATAGGTCAAGTAATAGTAGAGCTGGAAGAAGTGAATTTAGAAAAAGTTTTGATGCAGAAAAACCCGCAACAGAACATTCTGAAGCACCAGTTAAACATGTTCATGAACACACTGCTGAACAAATTGAAAAAACAACTTTTAAAATTGAACCAAGAGTTGAAAATAAAGTTGAACACAAATCAGAACATCATGTTGAACAGGTAAAAGAACATAGAGAACCTAAAGCAGAAAATGTTATGATTCATTTAGAAAAACATAAAATCGAATTTGTTGAACCTAAAGATGATCATAAAGTTGAACATATTAAAGAACATAGAACTGAGGTACAAAAAGCTGAAGTTCATGAAAAATATAAATTAGAACATCACGTTGAACACACAGCAGAATCAACTGAAACTGAAAGACCAAAGAGAAGTTTTGAAGATAGATCAAGAAGAGACTCAGAAGATAGAGGCCCACCAAGAAGATCATTTGATGATAAACCAAGATTTGGTTCAAGAGATGGCCCAAGAAGAGATTTTGGAGATAGAGGTCCACCAAGAAGATCATTTGGTGACAAACCAAGATTTGGTTCAAGGGACGGTCCAAGAAGCGAATCAGGGGATAGCGATAGACCAAGAAGAAGTTTTGGTGATAAACCTAGATTTGGCTCAAGAGATGGTCCAAGAAGGGATTCTGGAGATAGAGGTCCACCAAGAAGAAGTTTTGGTGATAAACCTAGATTTGGCTCAAGAGATGGTCCAAGAGATGGCCCAAGAAAGAGCTTTGGTGATGATGATAAACCTAAATTTGGAAGAGACAGGCCTAGAAGAGATTTTGGGAATAGAGACGGCCCAAAATTTGGAAGAGATAGACCAAGAGTAGGTCAAAGTAAATTTGATAGTTCAGATAAATCTACAGGTTTTGAAAAAAGAACCTACCAAGCTGGTGGAGATAGAGATAAGGAAAGAAAACCTAGCTCTAAAGAAGCAAAAGGTCCTTTTGTTCCAAAAAGTTTTAGAAGAGATAAAGACTATATGAGTTCTCGTCCTGAGTATAGTGGAGATAAAACAAAAAAAGCAGACTCTACTAAAAAGAAAGAACCTCATAGAAATGTTAAGACTGGAAAGAACGCAAAGTTCCAAGGTAGATTTCCAAGAAAAATATAATTGTTAAATTGTAAAATGAGATTGAAAAATCTCATTTCTTTTTATTTTTTTTATTATCTAATTTTTTATTTTCATTAAAATTCAGGTTCACGAATATTTTTTGTTATTGAAATTACTCTTCCAATACTTTCAAAAATTTCTCTTTCTGTTTTTCCAAATTCTTTTGCAATTATTATAATCTGTTTTCGTGTTAATTTAGTAAGATTTATTTTACTAGATGTTATTCTTCTTTCAACAAAAAGCTTATTTTGATTTATATCTAACTAGATATGTTCTACTCTAGTTGGACTAAACATTCCAAACTTAAACTTTAAACTTAAGCCAGCTTCAGCTTGAAGCTATTAAAGCC
>CAIWXP010000165.1 GCA_903916665.1 Candidatus Iainarchaeum sp.
AAACCTATAAAATAAAAGCAAAGTTTACTCCTTTTTTACTAAGGGGCTTTGCATATTATACTGGAAATATTTTTGAAGCATTTAATCCAGAAATTAAAGGTTCTCTTTTTGCAGGAGGAAGATTTGATAATTTAGTTGGAAAATATATTAATAGACAAATTCCTGCTGTTGGAATCTCTTTTGGAAGAATTTTAGATTATCCTAAAATAAATGTAGAATCAGCAAAATGTATTTTAATTTCAATAGGACAAAATAAAAAAACAATAAAACTTATGGATGAATTAAGAAATAAAAATATTTCATGTTTCATGATGGAAAAAATATCAAAAGCACTAGAATATGCAAATTCTCAAAGCATCCATTATGTAATCTTTGTTGGTGCAGATGAAGTAAAAAAGAAAAAGTTCAAAATTAAAGATATGGTTAGTGGTAAAGAAAGTTTAGTTAGTGAGAAATATCTAGAAAAATATTTGAAATGATTCAGGTATAAATTAAGCAAAACAAGTTTAAGCTTAATTTATTTGTTTTCTAAGAATTATTAGGGTCATTAAGTTTTGCAGAAGAGAATTGTCGTTTATTAAAAGAGTATCAAACATAGCTTAAAAATTATTTTCAAAGCTTAATTTTCTCATCTTCCAAGCTGTAAAAGATTTATGCATTATTAACATTTAAAACAAACTTGGGTTGAATTTATTCACACAAGTTTTGGTATAACAAAGCATCAGATATTTTTATAAGTTCAATATACATAATACAATTATGGCAGAAAAAATGAAGTTTTATTCTCTTTGGCTATGTTTAATTTGTATAATTGTATTTATTCTCCAGTCAATCTTCCCAACAATCACAAATTTAGGGGTTCTAAACAAATCTGCACTCTACAATTATGAAATTTGGAGATTTGTTACCTCCATATTTCTTCATGGAAGTATAACTCACTTATTGTACAATCTGTTTGCATTATTCTTTTTTGGAATTGCTCTTGAAAAATTAATAGGCAGTAAAAACTTTTTAATCTCATTTTTTGTTTCAGGAATAATTGCAAATATAATTGCAGTTAATTTCTACCAATCATCTTTAGGAGCAAGTGGAGCAATAATGGGCATTATAGGAGTTTTAACAATTGTTAAGCCAATGTTAATGGTTTGGGCATTTGGTTTAATCCTACCTATGTTTATTGCAGGAATTCTGTGGGTTACAGGTAGTATTCTTGGCAGTTTAGGTATGTTTCCAGGCGATACTGGTTATATTGCTCATCTAGGAGGCATTGCAATAGGATTAATTATAGGAATCTTTCTAAGGTTAAGGAAAAGAAGTTCATTATCAAAAGATAATGAAAAATCAAATAGACTAGAAATCCCTGCTTATTATATTGAAAACTGGGAAGAAAGACATTTGAAGTAAATTATTTTTTCAATATTCTTTGCAAAATCAATACCAAACTAATCACAAATATTCCTAATAAAAATCCTCCGATTATATCACTAAACCAATGAACTCTTAGATAAATCCTACTAAATCCAATTAACAAG
>CAIWXP010000166.1 GCA_903916665.1 Candidatus Iainarchaeum sp.
AGATTTAGAAAATAAAATTACGAAACTTCAAGGTATAGGATTACCATCAATAAAAAATGTGGCTAGTACTTTATGGACAAATTTAATTCAACCTAAATTATTAACCGAAAGACAAATATGTAAAAAAATGTTAATAATATCCGGACAATCATATATACCACCAGTATCAGAAGAAGATGCACAATTAATTGTTTATGGTAAAATTTATTATAAAAATGGACAACTATATGATAATGATAATGCTGATTCTAATTGTGTTGCAAAATTTGGTGATGAAAATTATCAACTACCATTCGATAAGAATCATCCAATGTGGAAAAAAGTAACTGATATAATAAAAAGCTTCAAAAATGATTTAATTCAACTTGGAATTAAACTTGGAGAATTTTTATTTTTATTACCAATGGCCACCGCCAACATTGCAATATCACTAACTTCACTTTTTTCATCAGCAGTTATATTACCATTTGGCGCAGGTGTACCGACAGCATTGGGAGCAATACAAACAATGATACAGACATTAAAGCAATTACAATCAAAAACGGCTGAAATATTACCTCTTTTAGCAATAGTAGATGTAATTTCTCTAATGTTACCAAAAGAAGCACAAGCTGCTGTTGCTCAATTAAATTTAATCATTGGTATATTTTTTGGAATAGTAACAGCTTTAACAACAATATTAGGACTTTTAGATAACATTATGTCAGCATTTAAAAAATCAAAAGATAAATCAGATAGTCAAGCAATAATATTAGAAACTAAAGCTGATCCAGCAAGAATTAAAATAGGGGAATCAACAAAATTGTCAGCATCCGTAACAGGTGGAGATTGGAATTATACTTATCAATGGACAGATTCAAATGGTAATGTAGTTGGTACAGATAAAGAAATAACTATAACTCCAACACTACCAGCATATATAGATCCTAAACTACCGTCACCAACAATGATATTTACTTGTACAGTAAAAGACGGTACTAATACAGTACAAAAATCAGATGTTAAAATAACAAGAATTTAATTTTTTTTGAAATTTTCAAATTTTACAGTGAGTTTGTGATCGACATTTTTGATTGGATATTTAACAGGTGGGGTTAATTTAATAATCTTAGTTTCAAATGGATTTACCTCATTATTGGTAATTAAATTATTTACAAGTAATAAAGTATTGTTTTCAAATCTATTATTTATATATTCAACACAATCTTCTTCACTATTTCTAATAAGAAAATCAAAATAGTCTTGTAATGCATTAGTAGTTAAAAAATTAGATTTGAGATCATCGTAAAAATATACTTTATCATATACATCTTTTTTAATCGGGACAAAATGATTATTTTCAATTGTTAATCCTATTAAATGTTCCAAAAGAATTTTATTTTTATCATAAACAACTTTATCCTGAAACCCAACAGATCTAATAGACTCAGCAACAAAATATATTTTATCTATTTCTAATCCATATTCTTTTAACTTGATTCTTAATTTATTTAATAAATTAGCGTGTTTTTTTCTATCACTTCTGGCAGTCAAAACACCAACTTCGACATCTTTTCCAATTAAATGCTTTATATTATTAAGCAATAATTGAACTTCTTTTTTATTCAAAATATTTTCATCAAAAAATTCACTATAAGAAATACCAAGATTGGCAAAACGAATATTTTTATTTTTTCTTTGAATTCTCTCTAAAATATCCCTAGAAATATAAAATACCTCATTATTATAATCTATCGGAATATCATCTTTTAAATAAATACCACTTTTGATTAACGCAAATTCAATAGGAGAAATTTTTAAAATAGGAACATCTGGCTTATTTTTATCTATAACCCATATATCACTCTTAATATACCAGAGCGTATTATCCAGATCGAAAAAAGCAATCTCTCTCATTATAAATTCATTAATCTAAAAATTTTAACAATTCTAACTGATGTCTTTCTATAATTTTCTCAGCATCTTCTTTAT
>CAIWXP010000167.1 GCA_903916665.1 Candidatus Iainarchaeum sp.
AATATTTATGTTGCATACATTAATCCACAATTACCACCAACAAATGTAACCATATTAACCCTTTCTTCAAATAAATATAAATTGAAATTATAATCATATATTCGCCATGTCGGTTTATTTATACCAATAATTGCACCAGTTTGCGGATCACAAATAGTCAATACTTGTGCCAAAGGATCTAATGGTGGAACAACAGTAGTAAATTCCATTTCAATCGTATTAAATTTATTCATATTAATAGCACCCGATGGTTGATTATCTAAAAATAATGATGATGAATCTAAACCAAAATTATATACATACAGTCCATTTGGAGCAGCACCAGGTGTCCTTATATATTTTTCTATATAATTATATACACCTGCTGGTTGAACATTTTCCCTATATTGACCATCAAATAAAAGGCCCATATTTACTAAAATAGGATAAGTATTTTGAGGATTATATACTCCTGTAATCATCCATCCAGTTAATATACCATCAGGATTAACACCTGGACCAACGCCTACTGAAATAAGATTACCTGATTGATCCATACGTGCTATATTATATGAACCATCTACTGGTCCTTGAACTATATCTTGTGGTAAATAATCATATGGCCAATTTGTATAATTAGACCATTCATTACGTAAATTAGCATCACTTCTTTGAAAATAAAATGTATAATTTGTTACCATACCCAATGAATTCAATTCAACTTTATTTGGACCAGTTACATTATAAAATATCTGTTCATGAATTTGTTTAAATAAATATTTCTGTTCATTAAGTGCAAATAAACGTGATTCATCATTTGAAAGAAAACAATATGTACAATTCAAATTAATATCTGAATTCCAAATTGTTCTTATATCTATATATGAAGCTGGTCCTATTGCAACATCTGGTGGTGGCTGTAAAAAACGATAAAATTGCATATAATTTAAATTGAAATTCGGAGCAACATATGGATAATTATTAAGTGGATCAAATACATCACGAATTTTAAATAATTGATTAATAGGTCTAAAATTAACAGTAATTTGAAGTTCATTATATTGTAAAGCTATTAATGGAAATGCTTTTTGTGTTTTATATGTAAACCAAGTGCTTAAAGGAATATATAATATACGTCCTCTAATAGACGGTTCAGCACCTGCTGGATTATCTGTATAATATGCATTCGGGTATGAATTAACACGTGAACCTGCATTTGCTGGATTATTTAAATAAGTAACATTACCAGTCATTTGATCAAATAAATATCTTTTTGTACCATTTAAATCTCTTTGTACTTGAGCCAATAAATAAGAACCAGAAAATTCTTGTAATTTTTGACTACCACAATTAACTGTAATTTTACTAATCATTTGTGCACCTAAATCATCTATCCATTTAAATTCATATGGTGCCCATTTTCCACCAGTTTCATCTGTTGGTGGATAAATTGGACTCCATATATTAGGTATTTCTACCGAAATATAACAATCCATTAACAAGTCGGCATATCTTGGAACTTTGAATGTAAAAGTTGATTCTTCTGTTAAACGTAAAGTTTTTGCACCTTCAAAATCAACTCTGAATTTTTGTAAACCGAAATTTGTACATTTTGCATAAGTTGTTTTAAAAAATGTTTTTGATGGATTACCATTTAGTATAATATTTTGTTGTCCAGCAGAAACTAAATTTAATAGACCACCTGCCATTTATGAATTAGTATAATATATACAAGTATATTTTAATCTTTAATAGTATATAATAATAAAAATGATTGCGAATATTGCCAATATGAATGAAAATTTTGCATCAATTATTGTTTTTTCTATTATTTTGATTTTATTAATTATGATGGGAATAAATATGTATTCTATGATAAATTTAGAATCAAGTACTTGTAATCATATGGATAAACTTTACCCAACAGTAAATGGTAAAATAAGGCCAATTTCTCTTAATACAAAGGACGAACAATTAGGATATACATTAAAAGATTATTATATTAAATCTGCTTATAATTCTTGTAGTGGTGGGAAATATAAAAATAATGTTGTTAATGTTTGTAATTTAATTGATATTATAAAACAAGGTGTAAGATGTTTTGATTTTGAAATATATTCTTTAAATGATACACCAATTGTTTCTACTTCTATTGAAAGTAGTTATTTTATTAAAGAGACTTATAATTCGGTTGATTTTGGAAGTGTAATGTCTACATTACAAAATTATGCTTATTCAAGTAGCACTTGTCCAAACCCAAATGATCCTATAATATTACATTTACGTATTAAAAGTAAAAATCAAAAAATGTATACTGCATTTGCAGAGATTCTTAAAACATATGATGGTTTGATGTTAGGACCTAATTATAGTTTTGAAAATAATGGGAAAAATTTAGGAAATGTTAAATTATTGGATTTAGTTGGTAAAATTATTCTTATTGTTGAAAAAGATAATACTGCATTTATGGAAAATATTGCTTTTTATGAATATGTAAATATGACTAGTAATTCTGTCTTTATGCGTGCAATCAAATATTATGACGTGAAATTTACACCTGATATGAATGAATTGATTGAATATAATAAACAAAATATGACTTTAGTAAAACCTGATGTTGGAGCAAATCCACCAAATTGTAGTGCTATACTAACTAGAGAGATGGGTTGTCAAATGGTTTGTATGCGTTATCAACTTGATGATAATTTTTTAAAAGAAGATATGGCTTTTTTTGATAGTTGTGGTTATGCATTTTGTTTAAAACCTGCTAATTTACGATATATTCCTGTTGTTATTGCTGATCCACCACCACCAAATCCAGCATTGTCTTATGCACCACGACATATTGAAAAAGATTATTATAAAATTAAGATTTAATGCGCTTTTAGAAAAAGCGCGCAAAATCTTTGGGATGGTTGTTTTTTTAGTGAGATTTGTTGAGTTATTATATTATTTCTCAATAAATCTCATTAAAAA
>CAIWXP010000168.1 GCA_903916665.1 Candidatus Iainarchaeum sp.
AATAATTATAATTGGTCATAAATACACATAGTATATAAAATTCAAACTTGATTTAAATACTATTTATTAATTAAATATAAAATAAAAAAAGAAGAAAGGATTAAAAATCCTTTACTAATTTTATTGACACATGCCAACAATTGGCTTTTGTCCTGTTAATTTATTGCCAGCTATTCCACCAACAACATCATAGGTTATAACAACATTATAACTATATGGTTGACCAGTAGTACAAGTTATTGTAGGCAAATTTGCAGTTAATGCAGTTGCACCAGCAGTTAAGCTAATACTTAAACCATTAACATCAACACTATTAACATTCAATTCAGTTACTGTTAATTTATCTGTACCATGTTTTTTAAATTAAATTGAGCACCTGTTGAAGCTAATTTCCATGATCCTAAAGAAATAGGGCTTGTTGTTGTCCAAAAAGTTTTACTTTGGCTTTCATTTATTTGTCCGCTCATTCCAGGGAACCATCCCATTACACCAGCTACAACTAAAGCAATTACAATTATTACAGCTAAAATAATTAAGTATTCAGTTGTACCTTGACCTTTTTTTCTATTAAACATTTATATACCACCTCTAGATTCGGTAAAGTATAAATAGATTTAGTATTTAAAAACTTTTCTATGATAAGCCACCTAAAAACATAGGTAAAACTATTATTCCTATGCTAAATAGAATCATTGAAACAATATAAATCAAAGGAAAGTACTTAACTCCCTGGGTTGCTTTTGTATCTAAAAGTATGCCCATAAAGAGAGATGCTAGTATTGAATTAATAAATAATATAATATAGGATAGGTATTGCATAAAATCAGGAGTTATTAATAATTTGCCCCCCAATACGGGTAATTGTGTATCAGAAACTGCCTGTTGTAAATTATTGCTCTGCATTCCTTGAATGGTATGCAAAAATTGAACTGCAATTGATAACAATAGAGGAGTTGCAATTAATATAATAAATAAAACAAACATGACATACATTTTTGTTGAACTCTTTAATTCCTGTTTTAATTCCTGCCTTTGTCTTAAATCAGAGGCAGTATTTTCTAAAAGTTTTGCTAATTTACCCCCTGATTTCATAGACTCGGTAAAAAATGAAATTGTTTCTCTCAACATTTCTGAATCAATTCTATGATTCAATTCTTTTAACGAGTCTGTAAATGATTCTGAACCTAAAGATTTTGACAATGCTAATTTTATTTCTTCACTTAAAATACCAAACTCTTTTCTTGCACTGTTACCCACGGCAGAAATAGTGGTCATACCCGCACTAATATTATTTGAAACCAAAAATAAAAAATCTGGCAAAACATCTTCAACCATTTTAGTTCGCATTTGAATTATATACAAAATCCACATATAATAACAAGCACTAGGAATTAAGAAAAATAAAACTCCTAAAACAATGGATGAAAAATACCAAGGAATCATTATTAAAAATTCTGCAAAATGAAATACAGTATAACCATCAACTGCAAAACCTAAAGTATTAAATAAAGTTATGGGTAAAATAAAACCAACAATAAAAAGAATTATTATAAAAATAATTCGTGAACCCACATAAAAATCATAGTCAGTATCTATACCTGCAAATCTTAATTTGGGATAAATTTTCTCATTTCTAAATTTTCTAGGAATTATTCCTGATAATTTTTTTGATAGATTAACATAAAAATTCATAGATACACCCTGGGAACTCTACTTTTAACAAAACCTATCAAAATAATTTGTGTAACTATTGATATTCCCACTAAAGTTAATAGATGGGAAATACCCACTGAATTTCCACCAATGGATGAAAATATTACCAAAACAATAATACCTAAAGTAGGTAATGCTGCGGCCAATAATAAATAAAATAAAATCCATAGATTTAACTCTGCAGCATAGTTTTTTATTGTTCTTTTTTGACTAGCTGTTGCAGTTTCTAAAACTGTTCTTAAAGCACCACCCACAGGTGCACCACTATTAAGAGAATTAATTAATTGCCACGAAAATTTCTTTAACAATTCAGATTTGGTTTTTACTGCTAATTTTTCTAAAGCTCTTATTTCACTAATTCCTGCATTAATATCTTTTACAACTTCAGATAATTCCTCAGAAATCTTTCCTTGATTAGATTTTGCAACATTACTCAATGCACCATATAAACTTATTCCTGAAGAAACCATAATTATAATATTTCTTAAAACAAATATTAATCCAATTTCAGTTTCCAAAGCAATTTTTTGTGCAATTAATTTTGGATAGTATAAATGCAATGCAAAAAAAACTAAAAATCCTAAAAATCCTGCAATAAATGAATATAATAAAACTGCACCAGTAAATGCTTGAAATTTAATTAACATTAAACCAAAGAATAAACTAAAAAATAATAGTGCGTAAACACAGGCCGAAAAAAAAGATGCTGTAAAATAATGGTCGTAGTCTGCATCTATTTCTGCAGAATCTAATTCATATTTTAATGACGGAACTAAAAAAGATATTTTTCTTCCAATCCAAAGAAAATGTCTATTTATTTTATTTGCATTCTCAATTGAAAACAATAAAAATTTAACTCTCACGTTTATCACTAAATAATTCCTTTGGATCTTTATCATTCTTTGCAAAATCATAGATTAATTTTGGATTTGAATAAAATGTTTGCATAATTCCACCAACAGAATCAATATCATTTAATTCGTGATTATTCATCCAATCTAAAATATTTGCTCTTAATTTTATTTCTTCTTTTATTTCTGCTTCTGTCATTCCAGTGTATAAATTTAATTGTCTAATAAACTTTGCAGGCTCAGATATTTTATCAAAATTATCTTCTCTTGGAGACCATTTAAAAATTGTATTTACACTTAATTGTTCTCCACTTATTCCTGATTCAACTTCTGCAATCTCATAGGTTCTTCTTAAATTTTTTCTTCTATCTCTATATTGCACTACCAATAGATCAATGGCTTCAATTTCTAAAGGAGGAATATCTAAAGGTTTTTCAATTAATCTTCTAACTACTTGACGAGCATTATTTGCATGAATTGTACTATAGGTACTATGTCCTGTGTGCATTGCTTCAAATAAAACTTCTGCTTCGCTTTGTCTTCTTATTTCACCAACAATTATTCTATCGGGTCTCATTCTCAAAGAAGTCTGCATTAAATCTAGCATTGATACTTGTCCCAATCCTTCTGGATTTGCATTCCTAGTTACCATTGGAATCCAATTCCAATTCAAATGTTTTGGTAACATTATTTCTCTTACATCTTCAATTGAAATAATTCTATTATTTGTTGGGATAAAAGAACACAGCGCATTTAATGCACTTGTTTTTCCAGAAGCTGTTCCTCCAGCAACTAAAATACTTAATTCATAGTGCATTGCAATCCAAAGCATTGAGGCCATTTCAGTATTCATTGTTTTTTGTTTACTAATAAAATCTACAACTGTCCACGGTCGCGTAGCATATTTTCTAATTGTCATTGTATTTCCAAAAGCAGAAATAGGACTTAATGTTGCATTTACTCTGTTTCCTCCAGGTAAGTGCGCATCAAGAATAGGACTTAAAGTAGTTATTTCTCTTCCAACTTTTCTTCCAACTTGAGAAGAATAATTTGCAATTAATTCTTCACTATCTGGCAAAATATTTGTTTTTAGCCAACCATATTTTTTATGATAAACACACACTTCAGTCTTTGCTGAATTTAAAGCTATTTCTTCTATATTTGGATCAGTTAATAAAACCTCAATTCTACCCAAACCATACATTCTATGTAATAGTTCAGCAGAAACTATTTTTACCTCATGATCACTATCAAAATAATTTTTTAAAATGTTTTTTGCAACCTCAAAGAAATTTGCTTTCAAGCTAGATACTTTATCAGCATCCATCATATCTGTTGCTTCCATTGAAACTTTATCTGTAATTTCATCTCTTAAAAGCTCTAAAAATAAATCAGTATAGGGTTTAAATTTTGGCAAATCCAAAAAATATTCCTGAACTTTACTTTCTGAATTATCAATTAATTTTACCAAAGCATGCACTTGATCAGAAATAATTCTATAGTGATCAAACATTTTTCCTTTTGGATCTTCTTCCTCTTTTTTACGAATAACTCTTAATAATTTTATTTTAGGCAAACCCATAACAGGATAAACCATTTCAACTACTGCTTGTTTTTCGAAATTCGAACCTATCTTTTCAACAATTTCAACAGGATATTTTAATTGCTCA
>CAIWXP010000169.1 GCA_903916665.1 Candidatus Iainarchaeum sp.
AATTAAAGGTAAAATTTTATTTTTAATTAATAATGAAAACGTATTTTTATCAAAACCTTTTCCTTTGTAGTCAAAAGGATTAATTATATAATCAATTTTTTTATTTACCCAAAAAGATATGCTATCCGCGTTATTTGATAAAACTGCACACTTTGTTAAATTTTGAAGTTTTGTAAAATATTTTGCATCTTCTTGATTTCTAAATAATACAATGGAATTAGTGTTTTTGGGTAATTTAGAATACTCACTTGCAAATACAAAATAAGTGTTATTATATTTATAAAAATAATTAAAATTCATAAAAGAATAAGATAAGAAAGGCTTAAAGCCTTACTTTTTAGTAGTCTGTTTAACTTTTCTTAATCCTCTGGTCTTTTTACCTGCGCTAGTTAATCCTCTTTCTGCTCTACCCTTGGTTGCTAACATATTAGTATATTTTTTATCTTTAACTAATTCAGGTTGATTTTTACTAGCTAAAATTACTTCATAGTACTTATGTTTTCCATCTTCACCAACAAAGTATGAGTTGATTACTTCACAATTAGGATGTTTAGTAGAAGCTCTTAATTCAGCTATTCTTTGAACACTAATATTTCTTGTTAATTTTTTAAAACCCATTCTCTTAGGTCTTCTTCCATTGTGTTCAGGAATAAATAAACCACCACCTCTGTGTACTCTTACAACAGCTGTGAATATTCCCTTTTTAGCTTTATAGCCCAATGCTTTAGCTCTTACTACATTTATTGGAGATTCCATTTTTGTTACTGTACTTTCAAATTTTCTAAAGTCCATTAATCTTTGTTTATAGGTTTCTCTATAGTTATAGTTTGCATCTTCTTTTTTGGCAAAGATTTTAGCCATAGTTTTCTTAAATTCTTTTGTAAATGACATAATAACACCTTAAATATTGTTACCTACTAAATTAGTACATCTTAGAGATTCTTAAAAAGTAGTTATATATATTTTATATATAAGAGTTTATAAACTTAACCTGTGATTATATGCCCGGTTGTTAATTTTTGATTTAAAGATCAAAAATTACAACAGATTCATAAAATAGAAGTGATTTTATGCAAGATGAATTAACCCCTGCTTTGAAGCAATTTTTAAATATAAAGAAAGAATACCCTGAATCCATTTTACTATTTCGCATGGGCGATTTCTATGAATGCTTTTTTGAAGACGCTAAATTAGCTTCACAAATATTAAACATAACCTTAACAAAGCGAGGGACCAAAGCACAGGTACCTTTGGCAGGAATTCCGTTTCATGCATTAAACCCTTATTTAAAAAAACTTATCAATGCGAATAAAACCGTAACAATTATCGAACAAATGGAAGATACCAAGTTGGCCAAAGGAAGAATAGTAAAGCGGGAAGTAGTTAGAACAGTAACTCCCGGAACAATAATTGAAGAAGATTTTTTAGATTCCAAAACCAATAATTATTTGTTATCTATTTATAAAAATGATAAAATAGGTTTGGTTTTTGTAGATATATCAACAGGAGAGTTTTTTGTATTTGAAAGTGATGATAATTCTATTTTAACTGACCTGATAAAAATAAATCCTGCAGAAATATTGATTCCAGATTCATTTGATTCCGTTTTAAAAGTAAATATTCAAAAAGTATTAAATTCAAAAATAACTGAGCAACCATTTATTTATTACAACAAAGATTTTGGCGAGGAAAAAATAAAAGAAACTTTTAATATAATTTCCTTGAAATCATTCGAATTAGAAAATCATGATGAAATAATTGGAGCAGTAGGTGCTTTACTGCAATATATCGAATATACCCAAAAATCCAAATTAAAGAATGTGTCAAAAATTAGATTTTTTAATAAAGAGAAATATTTAGTATTGGATGCACATACCATAAAAAATTTAGAATTGTTACAAAATTCAGATGGTAATATAAAAAATACATTATTAGAAACAATTGATTTTACAAAAACATCAATGGGCTCAAGATTTTTAAAAAAGAATTTGGTTTTGCCATTAAAAAGGAAAGAAGATATAGAGTATAGGTTAAATATTGTTGAAAAATTAATTAATTTAAAAACTGAACAGAATTTATCAGAATATTTATCTCAAATAAACGATTTAGAAAGGTTAGCTTCTAAAGTAATGTATTCTAGTGCTAGTCCAAGAGATTTACTCGCAATAAAGCAAAGCATTGGTGTGATTTTGCCTTTAAAATCCTATATTGATTTGCTAAATATTGATGATTTATCTTTTGAAATTGATGAAAAAATAATTGAATTATCGCATCTAATTGAGTCTGCAATTATTAATGATTGTCCTGCAAATTATAAAGAAGGACATTTTATTAAAAGCGGGTTTAATAAAGATTTAGATGATTTAACAAATATAAAAACAAATTTAAAAGATGTTTTATTGCAAATGGAATTAAAAGAAAAAGAAAAAACAGGAATTAAATCATTGCGTATAGGTTATAATAGATTATTTGGTTTTTATTTTGAGTTGCCAAAATCGCAGGCAAATGATTTGCCACCCTATTTTGTTAGAAAACAAACATTGGCAAATGTTGAACGCCTAATAACCGAGGAATTAAAAAACTTAGAAAATAGTGTTTTAGGCGCAGAAGAAAAATCTAAGAATATTGAATTAGAATTGTTTAATCAAATCTTAGAAGAAACAAAAAAAGTTGTTAAATTTATTTATGAATTGGCAAATAATATAATACAGATTGATTTTTTTAATTCTTTAAGTACCTGTGCATCAAAATATCATTATACAAAACCCAAAATAAATAATGAAAAAAAGTTATTTATAAAAAATGGAAGACATTGCATAATAGAAAGAATAGAATTAGAAAGGTTTATTCCCAACGATTTATTAATGAATTCTGAAGATCAAAATATTTTGGTTATAACTGGTCCTAACATGGCTGGTAAAAGTACCTATTTGCGACAAAATGCTTTAATAATTTTATTAGGTCATTTAGGTTCCTATGTGCCCTGCGATGAAAGTGATATTTGTACGTTTGATAGAATATTTACACGAATAGGTGCCAGCGATAATTTGGCACTAGGATTAAGCACTTTTATGGTCGAAATGGTTGAAACTGCAAACATTTTAAACAACGCAACAGAAAATAGTTTTATTATTTTAGATGAAATTGGTAGGGGTACATCAACCTATGATGGGATGAGTATTGCCTGGGCAATTTTAGAGCATATTTATACAAAAATTAATGCAAAAACACTCTTTGCAACCCATTATCATCAATTAATGCAGTTGGAACAGGATTTTAAAGGTATAAAGAATTACCATATTTCAGTGAAAGAAATAGAAGGTAATTTGGTTTTTTTAAGAAAGTTGGAACAGGGGCCTTTGGACAAAAGTTATGGTATTCAGGTGGCAAAATTAGCTGGTTTGCCTCGCGGAGTTATAGAGCGGGCCAAAGAAATTGAAGCAAACCTAGATAAAAAGAATGATGTAAATATAAATAACGAGATAATTGATCATTCGAACCAAAAAACCAATTCAAATGATATTAAATCAAATAAATCTAGTGTTCAAAAGACACTTTTGGGGTGATACTATGGGATTATTTAATAAAATAAAAAATGCTTTTTCAAAACAGGAAGATTTTCCAGAAGAAAGAACTATGAGAAGAGTATCTGTTCCAGTTATGGCAAGAACTGAGCAATCACAGGATGCAGATCATAGAAAAAATATAGAAGAATCATTGACACAAATGTATAGAGATTTTTCAGCAAAAAGAGTTACATTACCTACATTATTGGATGCATTATATGATTTAGAAGGTAAAATTAAAGCTGCTGACCCAATAGCAAAAAGTAAACAATTACCTAGTAGTTTATATGGTGTATTTACAAGTACCAACGAAATAAAAATTCAAAGAGCAATTGCAGAAATTATGAGAGCTTTATCACTTCAAGGTAATAGCGACGCCATAAGAATTGCAAAAATGTTAAATCAATTGGTTAATGATCATGTAACAAAAGATGTATTGACCAAAGCAATTAATAGAGAATAAAACTAAACAAGTTTTATTATGGCCTTTAAAATAAAGGTCCTTTTTTATATTTATTTATAGTATTTTATTTATGCCTAATTGATAAATTTTAATATTTATAAAATTTACAACGGGTCTTAAAAAATAAAATGTGATTTTTATGCCTAAAATAATTGTATTGGATGAATCAACAATAACTAAAATTGCAGCGGGAGAAGTTATTGAACGTCCGTTTAGCGTAGTAAAAGAGCTAGTTGAAAATTCAATAGATTCTTGTGCAACAGAAATAATCATTAAAATAAAAGAATCGGGCAAAAAACAAATTAGTGTTATTGATAATGGTTTAGGAATGGACAAAGAAGATTTACTTCTTTGTACTAAAAGACACGCCACTTCCAAAATAAATAAAATTGAAGATATTTATTCTATTTTAAGTTATGGATTTAGAGGGGAGGCATTGGCAACAATTGCAGAAGTTTCAAAAATGGAAATTATTTCTGCAACAAAAGATTCCCAAACATCCTATAAATTAATTTTGGAAAATGGAAAACAAAAAGAATTAATTCCCGAAGCAAAATATATTGGAACAACAATAAATGTTTATAATTTATTTTATAATATTCCTGCAAGACAGAAATTTTTAAAGAGTAATTCCTATGAATTAAAAAGGATTATAGATTGGATTAAAGCAATCGCAATACCAAACATAAATATTACATTTAAATTTTATAATGAGGGCAAAATCCTTTTCGAATATTTTAAATGTGAAACTATTTCTGAAAGGATAAAAAATGTTTTTAATTTAAATGTTTTTCCTGGCGTTTATAAAGATCCTATTGTTGATTCAAAAGTATTTTTTACTAATCCTACTGATTTAAAAGAGCAAAATAGCGATACAAAACAACTATTTTATATTAATAATAGACCGATTTTAAACAAAATAATTTCCTTTGCAATTATAAAAGCATTTGAAAATAAAATACCAAAAGGAAAAAAGCCAAATGTTTTTGTTTTTCTGAATATATCTCCCAAAGTAATAGATATTAATGTGCATCCACAAAAATTAGAAGTTAGAGTAAAAGACGATAATACTTTCTTTTATCCTGTTTATGGTGCATTAAAAAATTCTTTGGAGAACGGATTAAATATAAATTCAAACGAAAGAAAAACAAAAATAATTTCATTATTAGGTTTGGAAAATCCAATAGAAAATCAAATGGATAAATTATTTGATAATAATGACCATAACAATACTACTACTACCAATACCAATACTACATGTAATGATCGACCGGTACGAACAGTGTGCTCGTACTGCAAGAGGATATTGGTGGCGTGGCGAGATGTCACCGAGCCAGTCCGAGTACTCGA
>CAIWXP010000170.1 GCA_903916665.1 Candidatus Iainarchaeum sp.
ATTAATTTTTTATTTTCTAAATGGTCTCATTAATTCTTGTATTCTTTTTACTCTAGCAGGTCTTTTTCCAGAAATAAATCTTATTGGTGTTGAATGTGAATCAAAAACAGGACTTAAACGTTCTCTAACATGTATTCTGTGCAACATATAATCTGGAAAATCAATTTTATTAGCTCTAACAAAATCTTGTACTTCTCTTAATGGTATATCATGTCTATATCTTAACGCATCTAAAACTGCTGATCTGGTAGAGTAATCACTCGGTTTTAAATATTCTAAAAATTGTTTTTTATCGGTTAATTTCTTTCTAATTAAAATTGCTTGTAGAATATGTTTTTTTGCACCTGAATTTGCAACCTGTAAAAATCTTTCATAGTCTTGTTTTGTTAAATAATTACATTGACTAGTTAATAGTGCACGACCAGCAGAATCTGCAACTAGATTATTTGAATGGTTTAACAACAATTCAATTTCTTCTTTTGTTGTTTCTGCGTGTCTAACCAAAGCATAGGCCGCACCAGTCATAACATCTTGACTAGCTAAATTTAAATGATATTCCAAAAAATCTTTACTTAATCTATGCGATAATGCACTTCTAATAAATTGATTTGAATACCTTGCAATTTGCCATTCTATTTCTTTTAATTTTCCTTGATCTATTGCATCATTTTGTAATCTAATTAGTGCCGATTTAACAGTTCTTGGAAAAACACAGGTACCTCTTTTTGCAAAAGCGTCGGCTAAATTTTTATATAATTTTATAGGATCTTTTATTCTTGCTAGACCCATTAATACGACGGCTGCAGGAGAAACCAATTCATATTTGATTTCACCATGAAATTTATTTTCCGGATCCTTTGCAAACGCCTCTAAAACATTATTTATTGTATCTTCGGCAGTTTCTCCCAAAGATATATTTTTTCTTTTTATATAGTCTGTTATTAAATGCAAAGTCATAATAATAAAACCAACATAGCCTTTTTATGCGTTTATAAATTGCTAGTCTTTATATACGAAGAAAAATAGGCAAAGGTTTATATACTACCTATTCTCCAAAATTATAAGAAAGTTTATAAAACTTACTGATTCTAATTAATGATTTTTAAAAAAGAAATAAAAACAAAGGTGATAATATGGTTGAAAATATTTGTAAAGAATGTGGTGCAAAAACATTTGTAACTGATAAAGAAACTGGTGAAATGGTTTGTAAGAATTGTGGAACTGTTATTGAAGGGGATGCAGTTGATTTATCAAAGGAATGGAGAACATTTGATTCTGATGAATTTAATGATAAGGCTAGAACCGGTGGTCCTATGCAACACTCAAAATTAAATAAAGGTGTTAGCACAATGATCGAAAGAGGCGGAAGAGATGCTAGAGGTAACAAGTTAAGTGCAGAAACTAGAGAACAAATGTATAGATTAATTAGATGGCATAAAAGAACTGCTGTTTCAAACTCAGTTCAAAGAAATTTATCTATTGCATTAACTGAATTAAGAAGAATGGCACAGTATTTGAATATTCCTGAATCATTGGTTGAACAAGCAGCTGTATTGTATAGAAAAACAGTTGAGAAAGAATTAATTAGAGGAAGATTAATTGAAGCTGTTGTTGCTGCAGTATTATATGCTGTTTGTAGAACTGCAAATATTCCTAGAACATTAAATGAAATGGCTGAAGCTTCTGGTTTAACTAAAAAAGATATTGGAAGAAATTATAGATATTTAGTTAGAGAATTGGAAATGTCTGTTCCTTTAACAAATCCTATATATTATATTTCAAGATTTGCATCTGAATTAAATTTATCTGGTGAAGTTCAAGAAGAAGCTAGAAAGATATTAAATGATGCAATATTAAAAGGTTTAATTTCTGGAAGAGGCCCTACGGGTGTGGCGGCAGCTGCTGTATATATTGCTGCTTTGTTAAAGAATGAGAAAAGAACTCAAAAGCAAGTTGCAAATGTTGCAGGCGTAACAGAAGTTACTATTAGAAATAGATATAGAGAATTAAAAGAAAAATTAAACCTAGAAGTGGAAGACGAACCGCAATAAATAAATTGAGGATTTTTCCTCTCTCTTTTTTTATTTTTTATCCAAAAAACGAAAGTATATTTATACTCTTCCGTACTAATATATTTGTGATTGGATGACTGACCCAAGAGCAACAAAAAAGATTTATGATTTAGCTGGTTGGTTATTCTTGATAATTGGTCTAGTTTTGCTAATTATAATTAAAACACAAATTATACAAATTAATGCAAACTTATTATCTGGAATGCTTGTTTGGATTTTAATATCGCTGGTTTTTTTGATATCAATTATTTTTTCATTAATACAACTATTCAAACAATTTACATTGACCTCTATTTTCTGTTTTGCAATATCTGGAATTATATTTTTAGTTACTTGCACAATATTAATTGAAAATATAATGATTCTTGTAATAGTTCATTAGAAACCATTATTTAAATTCGATAATTTCCATTCTATCAATTGCATCTTTTGATAATGAATCAATATCTAATTCTTTTTCCAATTCTTTTACTTTATGCAAATCAGCCTTTGTTGTTGGGTGCTTAGGGGTAAAAAGAGTACAACAATCTCCTTGTGGGATTATTGATGTTTCATAGCTTCCTATTTGTTTTGCAATTATAATTATTTCTTCTTTGTTATAACCAACCAAAGGACGCAAAACAGGTATGGTAATTGCTTCTTGAATAGTACACATATTATCCAATGTTTGTGAACTTACTTGCGCCAACGCTTCTCCTGTAACCAGCGCTTTTATTTTTTCTTGCTTTGCTAACAATTCTGCAATTCTTAACATAAATCTTCTGTATAAAACAATTCTTTCTTCTGGTGGCGTTTTCATTTTAATTTCCATTTGTATTTTATAAAACGGAACAATATATAATTTAGATTTGGGTTGATATTTTAATAATAATTTACAAAGATCCTTTGATTTTATTATACTAGCATCATTGGTTGCTGGCACACTATGATAATGAATATAATTTAATTCACAACCTCTTTTTAACATTAAAAAACTTGATACTGGTGAATCAATACCAGCACTCATTAATGATAATAATTGCCCTGAACAACCCACTGGCAAACCATCAATTCCTTTTATAACCTCAAAATAAATATAGGTTCCTTTTTCTCGCATCTCAATGAATATTTCTTTATCCGGGTGAGAAAGATTTGCTTTTCTATCTACAACATTTCCAATATCTTTTGCTATTTCTTGACTTGACAATTTAACTGTATTATCATGTCTTGCCCTTACTGCAAAGGTTTCATTTTCTTTTATCCAATCAATATAATTCTTTTCAACAAATTTAATAATTTCTTCTAAAGATTTTGTTTCTAAAAAATAGGCTGGTGATAGAGATGAAATTCCAGGAATATTTTGTATAATATTTGTTGCATCAATAACATTTTTTGTTTCTAGAAATAATTTATCATGGGTTGTAATTAATTTGTATTTTATCTTTTCACGCGCTAGTGCACACTCTATATTATTAGACAATTTTCTTATAAATAAATCTCTTACACTTGAAGACTTAATAAAAAGCTCACCAAATGAAATTAATATGCCATTCATAGTTTCACAATCAATATACAAATAATTAATAAATATTTATTAATCGGAAAGATTTTAAACACTTGTTATATTATGTATTTATGCATAATAAACATGTTGGAATATTATTCATTGTTGTGGCAGGAATTTTAGGATTAATTATTTTTCTTTTTAATAATGCATTAAATAAAATTGTTACCGATACTTGTACCGAAGGGCCTACCTGTCCTATGTATAGCACAATTGCATTTAGCACCTATTTGAGTATTGGTATGATAATAATTGTCATTTTAGCAGGTTTTGCGTTTATTTTCTTTTTCAAAGACAATCAAAAACAAACAAAAAAAATAGATGAATCTGCATATCAAACAATAATGAAAACATTAAAAGAAGACGAAAAATTAACATTAAAAACAATCATTGCTAACGGCGGCACAATTTTTCAATCAGATTTGGTTGAAAAAACTAATTATCCAAAGGTTAAAATAACAAGAATCTTAGATCATTTGGAATCAAAAGATATTATAGAAAGAAAAAGACGTGGAATGACCAATGTTGTTATTCTAAAGTAATTGTATGCTTGAGCAAAGCGAAACATGCTTGTTTTCTTTGGACAGACGGTGTACTTTCTTTGGGAAAGAAAGGCCTCGTGAAACTAGTTACAAACAAGACTATAATCTCTGTTACAAATATATCTAATTATTAAATATTGGTTTGAGGGGTTTTATGACTAAGAAAAACTGCTGCAAAAATAATAACAAAGATGCTGCAAAAAAAGGAATATTGTTTGGGCTATTAGCGCACTTGCCTTGTATTGCACTAATTATAATTACAATAATTGGAATAAGTCTAGGGGGTACTTTACTTACAACTTTTATGAGTTCGTATTTGTTTTATGGCTTAATTGGATTATCTTTTGTTTTAGTTACTATATCTGCGATAATTTATTTGAAGAGACAAAATTCTTTGAATATTGAGGGTATAAAAGATAATTGGAAATATTTAGCAATATTATATGGAATTGCAATTATAATAAATATTCTATTCCTAACAGTTATATTTCCATACTCTACTAATCTAGTTAGCGCATCACAAAATAAAATTACATTTGCTGAAAATTTACAAATAATTAATTTGCAAGTTAATATTCCTTGTGCAGGACACGCAATATTAATTAGTAGTGAATTAAAAAAAGATTTAGGAATAAAAAATGTTGAATATAATTTTCCTAGTTCGTTTAAAATATCCTTCAATCCCAAAGAAACAACAAAACAAAACATCCTAAATAATCCCATATTCAAAGAATACTCTGCAAAAGAGATATAAATAATAAAAGAGTTGATGATTTATGAATAAAAATTTTGGTATCAAAGGAATGCATTGTAGCAATTGCGCACAAACTATTGAAAAGGGATTAAAGAGTGAAGCTGGGATAAAAAATGCAAATATTAACTTTGCATTATCTAATTTAAATTTAGATTTTGACGAATCAAAAACCAATATAACCAAAATTAAAAATAAAATTAAATCTTTAGGTTACCAAGCAGAAGAAGAAAATGATTTTCAAAAATTAGAAGAAGAACAGAAAAACTATTATAAAAAACGTTTAATAGTTAGTGTGATTTTTGCAATACCTGCTTTTATAATCGGCATGTTATTAATGTGGTTAGGTATTGATATTCCATTTAGAAATTTTATTTTATTTATATTGGCCACACCAATTCAATTTTATATTGGTTATGATTTTTACAAAAGCGCATTTAATGCGCTAAAAAATAAAACTGCAAACATGGATTCATTAATTGCTCTAGGAACTAGCGCAGCCTATTTTTTTAGTGTCTATAGTATATTTTTTGCTCCACAATTAGGACAATATTTTGAAACTTCTGCGATATTAATTACTTTGGTAATATTGGGAAAATATTTAGAAGCAAAGGCAAAAGGAAAAGCTTCTGAAGCCATAAAAAAATTATTAGATTTAAGCCCAAAAATGGCAATTGTAATTAAAAATGGCAAAGAATTATCATTATCTATTGACAATATTAAATTAGGAGATATTGTATTGGTAAAACCAGGAGAAAAAATACCTATTGATGGAATTATTATCTCTGGAAATACATCAGTAGATGAATCCATGATAACTGGAGAAAGTATGCCCATTGAAAAAATAATAAATGATTTTGTTATTGGTGGAACAATAAATAAATTTGGGACAATAAAATTTAGAGCAACAAAAATTGGAGAAAACACAACATTAAGTAATATAATAAAAATAGTTCAAGAGGCACAAACTAAAAAAGCACCAATTCAAAGATTTGCAGACAAGGTTTCAAAATATTTTGTGCCTGTTGTAATTTGTCTTGCAATAATAACTTTTATAATTTGGTGTTTTGTATTTGGTAATTTCTCATTTGGTTTAATTAATGCAATTTCAGTATTAGTTATTGCATGTCCTTGTGCATTGGGGTTAGCGACACCTACTGCGATAATGGTATCAACAGGAAAGGCAGCAAATAATGGTTTTTTAATAAGAACTCCTGAAACTTTAGAAATTATTCACAAAGCAAAATACATTGTTTTTGATAAGACTGGAACAATAACAAATGGTAAACCAATTATTACAAATATTATCGAAATAAATGCTACCAAAAAAGAAGTTTTAGAAATTTCTGCTAGTCTGGAAAATCATTCTGAACATAGTTTGGCCGAACCAATAATTAATGAAGCAAAAAAACAAAATTTAAAATTAAAAATAATAACTAATTTTGAAGCATTGCCTGGTTATGGCATTACTGCAAAAATAAATACTGAAAAATATTTTTTAGGAAATATTAAATTTATTTTAAAAAATAAAATAGAAATAAAAAATAGAAAACAAATTGAAGAATTGGAATCACGGGGAAATACTGTTATGATTTTAACAGATAAAAAAAATATTTTGGGGCTAATATGTGTTGCAGATACAATTAGGGACAATGCAAGAAAAACAATTGATACGTTACATAAATTAAATCTTGAAATCTATTTAATTACTGGTGATAATATACGGGTCGCAAATGCACTCGCAATACAAGCAGGAATTAAAAATGTTTTTGCAGATGTTTTGCCACAGGATAAATTAATGCATGTAAAAGAGTTGCAAAAAAAAGGAAAAGTAATTATGGTTGGTGATGGTATAAATGATTCTCCTGCTTTGACACAGGCCGATATTGGAATAGCAATGGGTACTGCAAGTGATATTGCAATTGAAAGTGGAAATATTGTTTTATTAAAGAATGATTTGGAAAATATTCCCAGAGCGATAAAATTAAGTAAATTAACAATTTCAAAAATCAAACAAAATATGTTCTGGGCTTTGGCCTATAATGTTATTGGAATACCTATTGCTGCGGGCGCTTTATACTTTACAACTGGTTGGCTATTATCTCCAATTATTGCCAGTATAACTATGGCACTAAGTTCGATAAGCGTAGTTGGAAATTCAATATTGCTAAAATATAGGAAATTATAGCAATATATTTTTATATAGATAGAACATTTTTCTTTATACTTATTTTATATTTAAGGTGGTAATATGGCAAAGAAAGAAGTTAAAGTAAAAAAAGAACATACTGGCAAATGTTGTGAAAACGTTTGGATGTATGTTAGTATTGCTTTAGGTATCGCTTTTATAATTGCATTGGTATTTGCAATTGTAGGTGCTGCTAAAGCTAGTTCTGGAACTACAGGAATTGGAGCAAATAATGCTGCACAGGTAGTTTTAGATTTAATGAAAAAAACTCAAGGCATTGATGCAAATGTAATTGGTGCTGTTGAAGTAAATGGATTATATAAAATCACATTAAATGCAAAAGATCAGAATGCGGATATTTATGTTACATTAGATGGACAAAATATAATGCCTGGTAATGCAGTATTTAATGTAAAAGATATTGAAAATACTGCTGTGACTGATAAAAATGCACCCGTTGATCAAAACACAACTCCTGCAACTACACCAACAGTATATACTTTACCAAAAATGATTGGTCAAATGCCTGTTGAAGGAAACACAGCATCAAAAATAACTGTTGTTGAATTCTCAGATTTCCAATGCCCTTTTTGTGGTATGGCTTTTGGTGCTCCT
Organism: Candidatus Iainarchaeum sp.; assembly: GCA_903916665.1. GTDB lineage: Archaea > Iainarchaeota > Iainarchaeia > Iainarchaeales > 0-14-0-20-30-16 > 0-14-0-20-30-16. The sequence continues at coordinate 7,712 of CAIWXP010000170.1, forward strand.
TGGACTGCAGAATATAAAACATCACAATATGCATCAATAATTGGTGGAACACAAAAGATAGAAGAATTAGCATTAGCTGGTAAAATCGCTTTTGTACATTTCCCTGTTGCATTTTTAGATGAACAAAGCCCAACAAAGGAATCACACAAAGCATCAAACGCAGCACTATGTGCTAGAGATCAAAACAAATATTTCGAAATGCACAATGTGTTATTTAACGCACAAACAAAAACAGAAAACGATGGAAAATATGAAACAGATAAATTAAAATTATTGGGTGCTAAAGTTGAAGGTTTAGACTTGAATGTATTTAATTCTTGTTTAGATTCTCAAAAATATTTCTCAACAATAGACGCAATAACTCAAGATGCAAGTGATACTTCAAAAGCAAATGTTGGTGGATTTGGAACTCCTGCATTTTACATTGTTGTTGACGCATCAATAGGAAAAGCAAAATTAGAAAGTGTTTTAACACCAATCAGAGCAGAAGTTGTAAAAGCACAACCTAAAGATACAACTAGTTATACTTTTGCACCTACAGCAGATGGTTTAAAATATGTAATTATTGCAGATCCAGAATATGCAGTAATGCAAGTAGTAATTAATGGTTTAACTGCTTAATATTACGCAGAAATCAATATGTTGCAAAAAAGCTTTGCAACATTTATTTTTCTTTTTTTATTTAATTGATTTTTATGAATACTAAGTTTGATAAAATATTTTTTATTTTAGATAAAGAAATTCCAAAATATAATGTTCCTGTTATTGATTTGATTAAAGTACAAACCAATGATCCTTTTAAAATTTTAATAGCAACTATTTTGAGCGCAAGAACAAAAGATTCGACTACTCACAATGCAGCAGAAAAATTGTTTTCAAAAATCAAAACATTTGATGATTTCAATAAATTTTCACAACTACAAATTGAGAAATTAATTTATCCTGTTGGTTTCTATAAAACCAAGGCTAAACACTTGAAACTTTTGCCAGAAGCAATAAAACAATTTAATAACAAAATACCTCAAACTATTGATGAACTAATTAAACTTCCTGGTGTTGGAAGAAAAACAGCTAATTTGGTTATGAGCGTTGCTTTTAATGAAGATGCAATTTGTGTTGATACACACGTTCACAGAATTAGCAATAGAATTGGTTTTATTAAAACAATTACTCCTTTCGAAAGCGAAATGCAATTACGAAAGATATTACCAATAAAATACTGGAAAAAGATAAATTTTTATTTTGTTGCCCAAGGACAAAACATCTGCTTGCCACGAGGCCCAAAATGTAATATCTGCCCAATAAACAAATATTGTGAAAAACATATTTTATAACTATTTAATCTTTTATATTTAACAATACATATATAAATAACATATGAACTATATTTCATATGACTAATTGTTCATGTGATTCATTCTTTGTAAACTTTAGTAATAAGGCTAGACTTAATATTATGCTTTTATTAAAAACTAGGGCCTGTGATGTTACTACTATTAGTAGAAATTTAAAAATAGAACAAAGTTTAGTTTCGCACAATATGACCAAATTATTATCCTGTAATTTAGTGCAATCAAAAAGAGAAGGCAAAACTAAGATATATAGTTTAAATAAAAAAGTAGCTTTACCAATTTTAGATATTTATGAAAAAAACATTTTAAAAAATTGTTGTAGTATTTGTAAAAATGAAAAAAAGAAATAAAGGTGATTTTTATGACTAAGATTGTATATTTAGATAATGGTGCAACAACGCAGATTGATCCTGAAGTGTTAAAAGCTATGCTACCTTATTTCACAGAGGCCTATGGCAATGCAGCATCATTACACGCAAAGGGAGTGGAAGCTAAGGATGCTTTGGAAAAAGCAAGAAAAGTTATTGCAAAAAGTATAAATGCAGAACAAGAAGAAATAATATTTACTTCTGGTGGAACAGAATCAAATAATTTTGCTTTGAAAGCAATTGCCTTTGCAAACAAAGATAAAGGTAATCATATTATTACAACTAAAGTGGAACATAAATGTATTTTAGAAACCTGTAAATGGTTAGAGGCGCAAGGATTTGAAATTACTTATTTAAATGTTGATAAAGATGGTTTTATTAAATTAGATGAATTAGAAAATTCAATAACAAAAAAAACTATTTTAGTTTCTGTTATCCACGGCAATAACGAAATTGGAACAATAATGGATTTACAAAGTATTGGAAATATTTGTAAAAAAAATGATGTTTATTTTCACACAGATGCTTGCCAAAGTTATACTAAAACAGAAATAGATGTTAAAAAACAAAACTTAGATTTAGTAACAATTAACGCACATAAAATACACGGACCCAAAGGTGTTGGTGCATTATTTGTTAAAAAAGGAACAAAAATAAAACAATGGCAACATGGTGGAGCGCACGAATTTAATTTAAGAGCAGGAACAGAAAATGTTTCTGGTATTGTTGGATTTGCAAAAGCTGTTGCCATATCAGATAAAAAACACATTGAATATGTAACAAAATTAAGAGACAAATTAATTTCAGGAATGTTAGAAATACCAGATGTAATATTAAACGGACCCACTGGTAATAAAAGACTTTGTAATAATGCAAACTTTTCATTCAAAGGTATTGAAGGGGAAGCAATTGGTGGTTATTTGGATTCTTTTGGTGTTTGTTCATCAACGGGTTCTGCATGTTCATCAATTAAACTAGAACCAAGCTATGTTTTGAAAGCGATAGGAAAAACTAATGAACAGGCCAATGGTTCGTTAAGATTAACTTTAAGTAAATACACAACAGAAGAAGAAATTGATTTTGTTTTAAAAAAAATGCCAGAGATAGTAAAAAAATTAAGAAGTTTTTCTCCAATTTATAAGGTGGTTAACTATGTACTCAAAAAAAGTAATTAATATTTTTAAAAATCCAAAACATGTTGGAAAATTAAATGACGCAAATGGTATTGGTGAAGTTGGCAATATCAAATGTGGAGATATGATGAAAGTATATTTAAAAGTAAAAAATAACATCATTGAAGATGTTAAAGTTGAAACCTATGGTTGTGTTGCAGCTATCGCTGCTAGTGATACAATGTGTAAATTAGTAAAAGGAAAAACATTGGAAGAAGCAGAAGCATTAACCTATAAAAAAATAGTTGAAGACCTGGGAGAAATGCCCAAGATAAAATATCATTGTTCTATCATGGGTACAGAAGCATTACACAAAGCAATTAAAGATTATAGAGATCATCACAAAAATGAAATTAATAAAGGAGTTGGTAAAATGAAATATGATGAAAAAACTACATTGGCAAAAGCATTGGATGCTATTGATGGACCAGAAATATTAGCTAAATATCATGTTCCTTGTTTAGGTTGTCATTTTGCATCTCAAGAATTAAATTCATTAACATTAAAGGATATTCATGATGCCTACGGTGTTGATTTGAAAAGTATTTTAAAAGACCTTAACAATTCTTCTTTGGAAAAGAAGAAACAAGAAATAAAAACACCCGCAAAGAAACTAATTGCAAAAAAAGTAATTAAAAAAACAGTTTCAAAAACAAAAACTACAAAATCAAAAAAGAGTAAGAAATAATTTTCTTACCTATAATATTTTTTTAATTTCATCAAAATTAATTATACTATATTCTGGTTTTAAAGCTTTTATTTCTTTATCGTATTTTCCTAGTAATATATCATTTGCAGAAATGCCTTTTTGTAATAATAAAGATATGGGATTTTGTCCTGCATATTTACCACAATAAAGTAAAATAGTATTCATTTCTGCGTTGTGTGCGCCTTTAATATCAACATCTAATCTATTTCCAACATAATAGGATATTTTAGGGTTTGCATTTAATTTTTCTAATGCTCTTTTATACAATATTGGATTTGGTTTTATCTCCAAAATATCTTTAGACGCAAAAAAACAATCTTTAAAATAATGATCTAAACCAATTACTTGTAATTTATCAATTTGCTTTTCTGGGGGCCCAGTTGTTACTATTCCTAATTTATATCCTTTTTTTATTAAATAATCTAATGTTGATTTTACATGAACATTTGTTTGAAGTGATGCCAATTTAATTAATCTATATCTTTTTATTCCTGCATTAATTATAGTCTTATTTGTTATTCCATAATCATAGCACAAAAGATTAAAATCTAGTTCACTAACTTTTTTATTTTTTCTTATTTCGTGTAATTTTTGTAATGCTTTATTAGGGTCTGTTTCTGGCAAACTGGCATTTATCATAGAAATTATTGATTGATATAAAACAGTTTCAATAAAATCAGATGTTGGTATTAGAGTATCATCAATATCAAATAATACTGCTTTATTATTAGTCATATATAATCACTTTTTCTTTACTTTAACAAATTCCATTGTTCCTGGTGGTAAACATTGAATAATTTCATCCAGAGTAATTTCTTTTTGTTGTTCTTTATCTAATTTTTTATATATTTGTTTTCCTATTTCTCCTTTTTTATCTTTTCCGGGAACTACTTCTGCAATCATTTTTATTCCTTTGTGCATCAATAATTTTTCAGAACCAATAAAAACTCTTAATTTAGAATTAGTTTTATCTAATTTAGAAATATCGCAAATACCAATAGCTAATTTCATTTGTATTTTCTTAAAGAAATTCTTTTCTCCTCTAATTACAAATGCCCCTTGAGATAATGATTCTCCAGATTCTGCTGTTTTTGAAACCTGATCGGGATAAACAAAATACACATCAACACTTGCAAAACCCAGATTCCATGCTTTTGAAAAAACACTAGCAAATAATGCACAATCTTCTAGATCGTCTTTCTCTGCCTTTTGACCTTGCTTTAAAATAATATGCGCAGATCCTTGAATTGTACTGTGAAATAATAAATCATCTTTTTCCAAATGATTTTTAACAATGTATTCATTGCTTTGAGAATCTTTTCCTCCAATTATTAAAAAATCATTTGTTGTAAATCCCCAATGATATTTTTCATACCATAGAGTTTTCTTTTTTTCCTGGGTTTCTTTCTTTTCTATTTTTTTACTAGATAGGTTTTCTAATCTTTTTTCCATATCTTTAACTGCCACGTCTAAACCTATTAATTTTCTTTTCATTTTTTTATATTCATTAAAATAATCCTGGGCACTTTTATTTACAGGATCCTTAATACTTATTGCTACTTCTTGAGACATAATAAAACCTTTATTTTGTTTTTTATGTTCCTGCTATAAGTTTTGCAAAAAACTTATTAACAAGGCCATAACAAAACCTTTTTATATATATATAACATATATGTCTTGACTATGTATTTATAGTTTGTGCTTAGGTGATGTTATGAACGTTATTACTAGAATCCCTACAGGAATACCTGGACTAGATGAATTAATTGAAGGAGGATTTCCTAAGAAACGATCTTTTTTGGTATCGGGTGCAACTGGTGCAGGAAAAACTATTTTTTCAATGCAATATCTATATCAAGGAGCCTACCTTTATGGAGAACCGGGCATATATGTTACTTTGGATGAGCGTCCAGATTTAATTAGAGAAGATATGTTAAAATTTGGTTGGAATATTAAAAGGCTAGAAGACGAAAAAAAAGTAGTTATACTAGATGCAACAGTAACGAGATTAGGTTTAGATTCTGGAGAACAGGCAACCTACAATGAAACTTCTTTTGATCACAAAAAATTATTATTAGAAATTATTAGACAGGTTAAAGAAACCAATGCAAAAAGAATTGTTATTGATAGTATTGCAACTTTAGGTGTTTATTTCAAAGACCCGGATCAAGTAAGAGAAGCAATTTTAGAAATGATTTATATTTTTTCAAAATTAGGATTAACTGCAGTATTAGTTTCGGAATTAGATCAAAACACAAATAAATATAGTAAATACGGTGTTGAAGAATATGTTGCAGATGGTGTTTTTGTTTTAAAATATTTGGATACTGGAATACAGGGTATAAACAGAACATTACTAATACGAAAAATGCGTGCAACAAAACATTCTAGTGAAATACATCCTTTGGAAATTACAGATACGGGAGTAACTGTAAAAAATATTGATGATTATAATTTATAATTCTATTTGGAGGAGTTTAAATGATAAAGAAAGAAATTTTATTTTTTAAAGAAATAAATAAAACCATGATACCTGAAGTTGGTGGAAAGGGTGCAAATTTAGGAGAAATGTCAAATCATAAATTTCCAATACCCTATGGTTTTGTTGTTACATCCTATGCCTATGAAAAAAATGCAATTGATTGTAAAATATTAAAAAAAATTGAAGAATTAGAAAAAAATGTTGATGTAAATAATATGAAAGAATTGAATAAAAAAAGTGAAGAATTAAAAAAATTAATAATGGGTTCAAAAATAAGTTCAGAATTACAAACTAAAATTACAACTGCCTACGATAAACTAGGAAAAAATGTTTTAGTTGCAGTTAGAAGTTCAGCAACTGCAGAAGATTTACCTGGTGCAAGTTTTGCAGGACAACAGGATACATTTTTAAATGTTCAGGGTAAAGATAAATTATTAGAATATGTAAAAAGATGTTGGGCATCATTATTTAATCCGAGAGCTATTTTTTATAGACACAAACAAGGCTTTAATATTGAACAGGTTAAATTAGCAGTTGTTGTTCAACAACAAATTGGCTCAGAAATTTCCGGAATAATGTTTACTGCAAATCCAACCACAAGTAATGTAAGCGAAATTGTTGTTGAAGCTGTTTATGGTTTGGGAGAAGCAATTGTTTCAGGTAGTGTAACACCAGATACATTTATTATTGATAAAAAAACAATGAAAATAAAAACAAGAGCAATTAGTAAACAAACTTGGAAATTAATTAGAGATATGAAAGGAACAACAAAAAAAGAAACTGTTGCAACAAACATACAATCAAAACAAAAAGTTTCGGATGCAATTGTTTTACAATATGCAAAAATTGGTGCTGCCATTGAAAAACATTATAAATGTCCACAGGATATTGAATGGGCAATAGAAAAAAATAAATTATATATCGTTCAAGCAAGACCAATAACTACATTGAATGCAGAAAATAAACAAACTAGTACAGGAAGTAGTATTACTGCCAAAGCAATTTTATCTGGATTAGGAGCTAGTTCAGGAATAAAATCAGGTCCTGTAACAATTGTTCATAATTTAAAAGAATTGGATAAAGTAAAAACAGGAGATGTAATGGTTACAAAAATGACTACTCCTGATATGGTTCCTCAAATGAAAAAAGCCATTGCAATTGTTACTGATGAGGGAGGAATAACCTGTCATGCAGCAATAGTTTCTCGTGAATTAGGAATTCCTGCCGTTGTAGGAACAGAAACTGCAACTAAAGTATTAAAAGATAAGGAAATAATTACTGTTGATGCAAATAATGGAAAAGTTTACAAAGGACAGGTAATCCATAAAGACAATGTTGTTGAAATGCACAAAGAATTAAATTTAAAAAGTTTTGATTTTGTAACATCAACAAAAGTAAAAGTAAATTTAGCATTTAGTGATGCGGCACAAAGAGCTGCCGATACACACCCAGACGGAATTGGATTAATGCGAGCAGAACATATTTTAACGGCTGCAAAAGAACACCCTTATTATATGATAAAAAAAGGAAAATCAAAGGAATTACAAACTCTTTTAGAAACAGAATTAGAAAAAATTATGAAGCTATTCAAAAATAAGCCTGTTTACTATAGAACTTTTGATGCACGAACAGATGAATATAGAAATATTAAAGGTGGAGAATTTGAACCTAAAGAAGATAACCCTATGCTAGGTTGGCACGGAATAAGAAGAGATTTGGATGAGCCTGAAATGTTAAAAACACAGTTTAGAGCAATTAGATCTTTAATTAAAAAAGGCTACACAAACATAGGTGTGATGGTTCCATTTACACAAAATGTAAAAGAATACATAGAAACAAAAAAGATTGCAGAATTTGTGGGTTTAAGACCCCATAAAGATTGTTTCTTTGGTATTATGGTTGAAACTCCTGGCTGTTCTTTAACAATTGAGGAATATATTGATGCAAAAATAGATTTTGTAAGTTTTGGAACCAATGATCTAACACAATTGACTTTGGGCTTAGATAGAAACAACGATAAAATTCAAAAATGGTTTACTGAATTACACCCTGCAATATTAAAACAAATTGCCCATGTAATTAGCTATTGTAAACCTGTTGGTGTAAGAACCTCAATTTGTGGTCAAGCTGGATCAAACCCAATAATGGTTAAAGAATTAGTTAAGATGGGAATTGATAGTATTTCTGCAAATATTGATGCTGTTGAAAAAATAAGAGAAACAGTATACAATACAGAAAAAGAAATGATTCTTGATGCTGTTAAGAAACAAACTCTTTTAAAAAAGGCTAAATTCTAGCCTTTTTACCTTTTTCTTTTTACTTCCTTTTTTTATATTTTATAATATTCCTCTAAGTTTAATGCTAGATATTGAAATATTATTTTTCGATGCTATTTTTACTATCTTTTTATGAATTAAATTAATATATTCTAAATTCACTTTTGTCATATATTTTATCCATATTTTTGTTATTTTATCAATATTAAAATTATCTGTATTTTTGTATTTGTTGTATAATTTTAAATTTTTTTGTTTTAAAACTTTTAATAATTCAAAAAACCATCTTGAATTTGGTAAAATAGTTGCCAATCTTCCTGCCACTCTATATGCTCCACCAATTTTAGCAATTTTATCAAAA
>CAIWXP010000171.1 GCA_903916665.1 Candidatus Iainarchaeum sp.
TGAACTGAGGAAAAGAATTAATTCATTAGGTTACGAGATAAAAGATACAGAAGCTGGATTTATAATTTCTAAAATATAATATAATTAAAAACTGCACTAGAAGTTATCTTTTGCAGTTTTTTTTGTTTTATTATTTAACTTCATCAAGTTCAACAAAGAATGTTGAGCCTTGCCCTACTCCACTCGATTCTACCCAGACATGCCCTTTGTGTGCTTCAACAATTTCTTTGACTAAATATAGCCCGAGACCAGAACCGGATGTATTCATTTTAGCCCCATCTCCACGAGAAAACTTTTGGAATAGAGTTTCAATAACATCTTTTGAGATACCAACACCAGTGTCTTTTATAGTGAGCATAATTTTATTATTTTTTGATTCTAACCTAACTTCAATCTGACCTTCTTTTGTATATTTCATTGAATTATCAATTAAATTTACTAGAATTTGTCTTAATTTTTCCTTATCTCCATTCACAAAATAATTCTGATCTTCAGAAATATCGTAAATTAATTTAAGGTTTTTCCTTTCTGCGGTAATAGATAAATCTTTTGCAGTATCTCGAGCTAACTCACCGAAATCAAACTTTGTCATTTCATACTTCATTCCACCCTGTTCAATTTTCGCTACATTTAGCAAATCCTCAACAACTAATGTTAGATTATTACTTGATTCCATTATTCGTTCAATTGTATCTTTAGCCTGGGGATTTATTTCACCATAATCACCTTCTATAAGCATTGAAGTATATCCCTTTATAGCAGTGAGTGGACTTCTTAATTGATGAGAAGCTAATGAAACAAACTCTGTCTTAAGTTTATCTAAACTCTTAAGTTTTTCATTTGCATCTCCCAAATCCATATTTGCTTGCTCAAGTCTTAATCGTAGCTGCTCTAATCTTTCACGTTGATCAATTTCTATTTTTACTGACCGAATAAGATACTGGCCAACAATTACAATACCAACAAAAGTAATACTATTAAGAACCAAATTCGTTGTACCTGTGATAAAGAAAAATTGAGATCCGATTAATATTACTAAACCCCATATCAGGGCTTGTGTAGCAAATAGTTTAATATTAAATGCTTTAAATTTAACAATTAAATATACTAAGAAACCAAGTAACACAGGCATGCCAAGTAGGCCATAAATGCTGAAATTATAAGCGTATTGCACAAAGTCGTAATTAGCAAAGATATTAACTACAAGCATTGTAAGTAGAAAAAAGGAAAGAAAAAATATTACTCCAATACCTGCATATAGATTTTCTTTTCTTTTATAATTATCTTTATTTGTATGGTATTGGTGTATTGTAAGAATAATTACAGCAATAAGGAATATGGCCTGTGTAGAAAAGTAAAAATAATTTACGCTATTTTTCTCAAGTGCTTCACAAATATTTCCATCAAATAAAGTTAAGCTTGATCCAGAGAAAACCCAAATAAAATTTGGAGTCATTATTGCTACTGATAGTAGTTTTTGCAATCTTGGTAGGTCTTTGCCTGTTGTAAAAACATAAAGAAAGTAATATGAGAAAAAAAAGAAAATTAAAGTAAATACAAACATTAGTTCCCATGCAAACATAGTATTACCTGATCCGAGGAATGAAAACCAGGTCGTAAGATCCAGGAGTGCCCAAATAACAAATGACAAACAAATACCAAAGAGCAAAATACTAGTTAAGTTTCGAACTTTGTATAAAAGATAAACACTAAATATTAATGTTACAATTATAATTGAGAGATGCGTATAAAATAAAAGACTAGTAGGTATTTGATTTACCAAATAATCGTAACAATATTGGATTCTAATTAGTGATGATGGCATTTTAATTTTTTTGCGTTAATAATTCTGTGCATTTCTCTCCACTATTTAAATTATTTTTTGAACAGTATATTACTGAACAATTGTTATTATTACTGCATAAAAAATTAGAACAACTATGTTCTTCAAGGCATTTTGGAGCAACTGAATCAAGTATTTTAACCTTCTTGTAAGGAGTATCGTCACATGTAGAGTCGTCAATAGGTGAACAATCTGCAACAAAACAACTTTCTGAAGTAGGATCACACGCTGAGTCTACATCTAATATAAAGTTCCTATTAATAATATACTCATCATATCTATGAATAACCACTACTAGCGTGACAAATATTATAAAAAGTAAAAAAAATTTTGTCTCTTTATTCATTGTAATAATTATACTGAATATTTTATCAATTAACAATTAATGTTTTTAAGTTGTTCAACAATATAATTTTGAAGTAGTCCTTTATTCAAATATTTTCTTAATATATTTTTAGGGACGGTTAATACATTGCCTATTTCTATTCTACAAATTTTTGATTTACAATTACAGGGCATGGTCCACATTTTAGAAGTTATATTTGGTCCAACAGTAGTCGAGTAATCATATGTGATTTCTTGACCTTTCTTTATATTTTTTATCGCTACTAATTCTGTGTCTTTTCTAAAAGCCCCATTAGGATTACAACTATGATTGAAATATATTGAAATATTGTCTAAGACTAGGTATTTTTCATTACCTATCTGGAATCCATCATCATTACCCATAATCCCCCTTTTTACCCTTTTTAGACATTCTTTTAATGATATAATTTCACCTTTAAATTTTCTTATTATTTCACCCTCCTTTATATCTTTATTTGCACACACACCTTGACCGTATTTGTTTGTATTTTTAATTAAAAGTCTAGAGCTCATAAATTATATTAGTTGTTAATTATTTTAGGTTTTATATTTGTATGATAATAAAACCACGATTCATCATTTTCGAGATCTAAAGGGACTAAAGGAACAATTAGTGGTTTAGCACCTGTTAAGTCTTCAATGTTTTTGATTGCTGGTAAAATAATATTTCGAGTAAACTCATTTTCTACGCCATCTACTAGAAAATGTTCAAATAATACACCGTGACAAATAAAAAGTAGTAAAAATTGTTTGTAATAATCTGCAGGCTTATCACCATGCTGTTTTACCCACTCTGACGCTTCGTAAAAACTACATTTCATATCTTTAAAATCACAAATATCAAAAAGCCTTCTGTGTAAATCAGCGATAGGTTCATTCCAAAATGTTACAACTTCATCAAGTCTTTTACCATTATGTTTGTTAAAATCCATTACACCAACTTTTTCTATTGAATATTCACCTTTTTTATTTTTCTTACCTTGAATATTTAGTTGCCCAAGGGAACGTTTAAAGAAATTATTTGAAGAAAACTTATCATGATGATATTCCATCAAAATTGGCTCAAGATTAAAATCCTCAGCAATTTTCAAAAAGTGCTCAGTCTCATTATTTGGGGTAGCTATCTGCCTAAATTGAATTGCGCAGTTTTTTTTATTTTTTAGTATGTCTGGGACATCGCAATTAAGGAGTTCATTAACCTTTGCTATCAAAATTGGATCCTTTTGTCTTTCTTCCAAAATTTTTAAAGCTTGCGAAAGTGGAGTATACACGAATTCATTAAAGGCACTTCTATCTGATATAATTTTACTATAATCATCATCA
>CAIWXP010000172.1 GCA_903916665.1 Candidatus Iainarchaeum sp.
CGCCTATGCTAATAATCACATTGATCCAAATCCACAATTTATGATGATGTTACTTTCTAGTGACACAAACTATATTTATAATTTTGATACAAATGTTTGGAATGATTTTAATAGACACAATATAACTGTGGGTCAACAAAAAATATTTGATATTAACAACTTTAATTGGGATACTTATAACACCCAATTTATAGTTAATGATGATGATAATGTAAGAAGTATTAAATTATTGGTTGGTACCTATACCCGTAGTGATTACATTTATGTTGATGATTGTGAAATAATAGATCATGCACTAAATCAAAACAATGGTATACCTGCAGGCGTATTTAAAACACAGTTATTAACAAATAATTGGACAAAATATGATTTGAAAAAAGTAAATAGATTTGATTTAAATTTAATGGCTATAGCAATAGGTGCAACCGATGGAAATGTATTGTTAGATTTGGCATATATGAGTTACATTCCAATAGTTCCTGATTTTAATGATGGTAATGGTTCAATAGAAAATCCCTATCAAATATTTAATTGTTTAGATTTAAATAAAGTTAGAAAACATTTAGATGCAAATTTTGTTTTAGCAAATGATATTAATTGTTTCGAAACAAGAAATTGGGACGCAGTTCAAGGGTATTGTAGTAATCAAATTTATGATAATCAATCTGATTGTGATTCTAATGGAAATATATGGTATAATGATTATAATAAAGGATTTTTGCCTATTGGAAATGTAGAAAATTCATTTATAGGTAATTTTGATGGAAATCATTATTCAATAAGTAATTTACATATTGAAAGATATTTAGATGATGAAAATGATTCAAATATTGGATTGTTTGGCTATGTTGATGGAAATATTAAAAATGTAAATTTAAATGATGTAAATATTAGGGGTTATGAAAGAGTTGGTGCATTAGTTGGTAGATTATTAGGTGATGTTAATAATTGTACAGTTAATGGAACAATACAAGGAAATTATTTTGTTGGCGGTTTGGTTGGTGGAGCATTAGGAAATATTTTTGATTCAAATGTTGATGTAAATGTTATTGGCTATACTGATTTTATTGGCGGTTTAGTAGGTGGTTCTGCAGGAAAAATTGAAAATAGTCATTCTAAAGGTTATGTCATTACTTTTTTTACAAATGGAAATGGGAGTATTGGTGGTTTAACAGGCACTTTAGATGTTTCTGGAGAAATAAATAATAGTAGTTCATCATCAGATGTAAATGGTTTGTGGGCAACTGGCGGTTTAGTTGGTAGTTCATTAGGTTACATATGGAATTCTCATTCTAGCGGATATGTTTTTGCTTCTGAGGATTATACAGGTGGTTTAGTAGGTTCTTTAAGTGGGGACGTAAATAATTCTTATTCAACAGGTAATGTTATTCAAGAGGGAATGTTGCTTGGGGGTTATACTGGCGGCCTAGTTGGTGTTTCTGATGGGGGAAATATTTTCAATTCTTATTTTGATGGTAATGTTTTTGGTTTAAACAGAGTTGGGGGATTAATTGGTGGAACTAATGCAATTGTTCAAAGATCTTATTCAACAGGAAATGTAAATGGTCAGTCAATGATTGGTGGTTTAGCAGGTTCAATTAGAGGAAGTAATATTTCAGAATCCTATTCAACAAGTGATGTAAATGCAATTGTTGAACACTCAAATTATGTTGGCGGTTTAATTGGAAAAATGCAAGATTCAAATTTAATTAATTCTTATTCTTCGGGAAATGTAGATGGAAATGGTAATGCGGTTGGGGGTTTAGTTGGATTTAATATTGGCACAATAATAAATTCCTATTCCTATGGAAACGCAAATGGCGAATCCATGATAGGTGGTTTGGTAGGAGAGAATATAGGAGGAATATTTAATTCATATTCAACAGGATTAGTTAATGGCGAATTAAGTCATGGTGGGCTTATTGGTAGATTAGATGTTAATTCTGCAGATTATGTTAATATTGATGCAAATGTTTTTAATTGTGGGTGGCTAGTTCAAAATGAGTTAAATGCCATTTGCTTTGTAGGGTATATGCCTCCAGATCATAATTATCAGTATTTAGATCCTATTGCAACATTGACATACAATGAATCAAATGCAAATGCATTTAAAACACAAAATCATGAAATTTATAATGATTGGAACTTTGATACAAATGGTATTTGGGGAATTAATAATATATATAATAATGGATATCCGTTTTTACAATGGCAAAACTATTATAATATTGAATTTGTTTCTCCAACGCCTAGCGATGGAAATATAACTCCAAATACAAATGTAGATATTAATGTTTTAATTGACAATTTAGATTTAAATAAATTTATTTGGAATTGGAATGATATTAATTATAATATTTTTGACGAGAATTTAATATTGATGTATAATTTTGATAATGTTTCTTCTTTAGATGAAAATGAAAACTATGTAAAAGATTTAAGCGGTCATGGTAATAATGGAGTAGTAAACGATGCAATATATACATCTAATGGAAAATATAATGGAGCCTACAGTTTTGACGGATCAAACGATTCGATCACTGTGCAAAATTCAGATACATTAAATTTTGGTAACAAAGATTTTACTATTTCTACTTGGGTATATTTTAATTCGATTGGCGGATATATGACAATCTTTGATCATCGTGGACCTTCTGATGGTACAGGATATATTTTTTATATGGAAACTGGAAATGACAATTTAGAATTTATAAGTTCTTCTAATTATAATTGGAATAACTTGGTGTTAACAGATACTTTTATTCCTGATACTCAAACTTGGTATAATATAGTAGTAAAAAGAGACGGTAATGTTTGGAGTATGTTTAAAAATGGAATATTAATTAAGTCTGGAGAATTTGATGGAAGTATGGGTGATGTAAGTAGCAATCCAACTATCGGGGGTAATCATTCTTGGCCTGGTGGAGTTTTAAATGGTAAATTAGATGAATTTAAAATTTACAATCGTGCTCTTTCTGCAGATGAAATCAAACAATTGTATTATTCTAATTTAAATGAATATGATACAAACAA
>CAIWXP010000173.1 GCA_903916665.1 Candidatus Iainarchaeum sp.
AAACGCGATTCTCCGGAGTGACTGGAGTTCAGACGTGTGCTCTCCGATCTATAAAATACAGGAAATTACTAATTTTGAGTCTCAAGTAGCTACTAAACAACAATTGTTAGAAGAATTAAAAGAAAAATATTCTCATAATTTAATCTCATTGGACAATTATTTACGAAAACTAAATGAATATGACTACGAAGTAAAAATAATTAAAAGAAAAATAGATTCTGATTATAAAACAGTTTCAAATACAATGGTTAATCAAAAAGAAAATAAAAACTATAATTTTAAATCTGCAAAACAAATAAAAAAGAAAAAAAATCTAAGTGATTTAAAATGAGAGAAAATATTTATATAAATAAAACTGGCGAAAATAAGTATGAAATTATAACTAAAGAAATTAGTTTTGAACCAGGAGTATATACACTTTATAATTTAGAGAAAAATCTATTTGTTGTTAAAAAACAAGTGTTTGGAGATAATACAAAAGCTATAAAAGAACAACAATATCTTCCTAAAGATGAACCAAGTGAAATAACAAAAATTGAAAATCAAGCGAAAGAAGTTAAAGAGGTTCAAGAAAAACAGGAACAGGATAATACAAATAGAGAAGAAAGTACTCAGGAATGGTATAAAAAAGCTCTGGATATAAAAAAGGAATTGAATCAAAATCAATTTTTAGTTATTAAAGATTTGGAAGAAGTAAGAAAATTGTCATTTGTAACAAAACAGGAAATTAATTCTGGAGAAATTTTAGGTATAAGGGGGTTTGACAAAAATTACTATGTTTTCAAAAAACCTTATTTTGAAACAATAAAAGAAAAGATTTTAGAATCTATGACTTCAGATCCAGTTAACTATGATTTTCTTTTAGATAAAACAAAAGTGTCCAAAGAAGAATTAAATGGAACATTAGAAATACTAAAAGAACAAAGTGAATTGGTTGAATTAAAAAAAGGGCTATTCAAAAAAATGTAAATGTTTTGGTGTTTTTGTGAATCTAGTTATAAATATTCCCAAAGACAAGTTTAATATTTTAGAGCAAGAATATAAATTAGTAATGAGTAAACAAAATCAAGATACCCTCTTTGTTGCAAAAAATAAAGATATCACTATTTCATTGTATAAAACTGGTAAATTAGTTTTACAAGGTTTAAATGAAGAAGATTTAAACAAAGAAAAAGAATTAATTTTGAGCAAGGTATTTGATTCTAAAGAAGAATTAATTTTAGGATTTGATGAGACTGGTAGATCAGAAATTGAAGGGCCATTTGTTATTACAGGCTTATTAGGTGAAAATAAAGACCTGGCAATAGTAAGAGATAGTAAAAAAACAGATCATTTAGAAAAGGCTAAAGCAAGAGTGGATTCTGGTGCCTTTGGGTATATTACCTTTGTTTTAAACCCACAATTAATTGATAGGTTAAGGTCTGGAGAAATTACATTAAACGATATTGAAGAAAGGTTTATTAGGAATACACAAAAAACCTTTGAAGATTTAGATTTAAAGTTCAATACAATCGTTGATGGCGCACAGTTAAATTCAAATAAGATAAATGTAACCTATTTACCAAAAGCCGATGATCTGGTGCCCTGTGTGAGTGCAGCAAGTATAATCTCTAAAACAATTAGAGATGATAGTAAGAATAAAGATACACGTAAAACCTGGAATGTTAAAAAAAAGGAATAAACTAATTCTAAAAGAAAATCAAATAAAACAAATAAGTTGCCAACAACAAGAAACAGATTGCAGCAATCAAATGTAAGTTTCTAACATTCTTATCTCTTGTTCTTTGCAAAACATCTATCTTAAATATACCAAAATAAACAATAAATAAAATAATCCACATAGGCAAAGAAAAAACCAGATTATAGATTGCTAACCAACCTAAAATTGCATACCAACTATAATTGTATAATAGTCCAGAAATTAAAACATAGGGACCAGCGGTGCAGGGCAATAAGAATAAAGCCAGAATAACTGCAATAACTACTGCAGACCAGATACTTGTTACACTTGATAATACTTTATTCATTAATGGTCTCCAAGATCTTGGAACTTCCATTAAAAAGCCACCAGCACCATAGCTAATATAATCTTTTAAATTTAATAATCCTAAAACTAATGCGAAAATAGCCAAAATAATGTAAAATATTTTAGTTTCTAAATAGCTTCCAATTAATTTAAAGCCAAAAATAATCCCCACGCCTATTAAAAAATACATTAAATATAAAGTTAAAATAAAAGTCAAGCCATATTGTAAAACTTTCTTTTTAGAACCATATTTCATTAATACTGTACTTAATAAAATCAACAATACAACCAATGCGCAAGGATTAACTGAATCAGCAAATGCCAAAGCAAATACTGTAAAGTAATTGACCACCTCATGACCACTATTAGGAGCATATAGCTTACATTTGTTTAATTTACAATAATCCAATTCTTTAATTATATTTTCATTTATTGCTATATCTCCATAGTAAATATGACCATTAATAACCAAAGCAGGAACCCCAAAATTATTTGAATTAAAATCATTTAAAACTCGTGTAAAAAAATCCAATTCTTCCTTTGTTCCATTTCTATTTATTGCGTTAACATTTAGATTATAATCTTTACTTATAGTTAACAAATATTCTTCCACATTTTTACAATGTGAACAGGCAGGAGAATAAAACAAATACATAGGTATTCCGTTAGGATTAGACAATTGGGGATAGTTAAATTTAAAATTTAAACCTGTATTAACATCTAAATTCAAATCACAGGTATTGGTATCTGTTGTACATATTCCAAAATTAGAGTCTATAGAATAGATAAAACTAGTTGTTAATAAAATTGCCAATGCAAAAAAATATAATCTATTCATAACAATCTAAAATAAGCTTAATATAAATCTGGGTACTTATCTCTAAATTTTCTAACTAATTCTATATTTTTAGGAGTAGGAATGCCCATTTTTCTTCCTAATTCTATAATGAATCCATTGATAAAATACATTTCGGTTTTTTTATTTTTATTCACATCTTGATAGGTACTTGAATAATGATCCATATTTTTAACAAAAGATAAAAAAGTATTCCATAATGATCTCTTTGAATGCATAGGAATTAATTCAGATAAAACTTCATAGGATTCATCAAATAAATCTTGCATTTCTTTTAATATTTTCTTATCGTTGGTTAATTCCATTAATGTTTTTTCGTAAATTGCACAAAAACCATTTGATGCACTATTAAATACTGTTTTTTCTCCTCTCTTAATATCAATATCATCTGTTAATTGAACATTAACGTCACAGGATTTCAATAAATTATAGGCATCTCTACTTAACATATCATCTTCTAAAAACCAACCAGCAGTTTTAATAAATTTTAATTTATTGCCATCTAAATTAAATCCTTCAAATACTGAAACAACAATAAAAGGAGTGTTTTTTATTAAATTAATATACCAACTATTATCAATATAGGTATTTTGAACTAAAACAATTAAATCTGTTCTTACACCTGAATTAGTTATTGTTTCTAAATTTTTTTTCAAATCATAGTATTTTGATGTAATAAAAATATAATCATATCTTTTATTAGAATCTAAATCCTCATATACTTTAGGGTATTCATATTTATCTTCATTTATGTATAAATACTTGCCAATATCTTTAGCTTTTTGTTTACCAATAACGTCAACATCATGACCTTTGGCAAATAACTTAGCTGCTAAATAAGAACCAATAGATCCAGCACCATATACTAAAATCTTCTTTTGTGGTATTATCATAGTATATATATCTAAGAAAAAGTATATAAAGCTAGTCATTGAGGCATAGTAATATTATTTGCATAACTCTTATATTTTTGATCAGATAATTGACTTATTTGATCTTGTACATCTTTATGAGTTCCTGTAAATGGAGATCCAGAAATTGGATTGCAAGTAAGAGTATCAGAAGTAGGTGAAGAACACTCGCAAATTATTGCAGTTATTTTTGGATTTGATTCAATTTCTTTTATACCTGAAAATCCTAATTCTACGGAACCACTATGACCAAATGTAAAAAAAGGATTTGTATCTGTAACTGATATTTCAAATCTTACTGATTCTATTTGAGTTAATACATAGGGTCCTAAATCATGTCCATTATCTGCTAAAATTATAATTTTACTTTGATATGTTTTTTGAGGTATTATATTATCAAATTTCATATTAAAATTATTTCCGGGAATAACATTATATGAATTAAGTAATGCAGACATTTTGGAAGAATCAAGAGATGAACTTGCTTTATATTTTGTAGTTATCTCAGATATTTTTCCACTAAAATCACCACAGCCAGCTGCGTTTAAAGTTTCATCTCCAATAATAAAGTTTTTTACATCAGGATACTTATTTGCATTTAGTTGTTCTCTAACCAATGCAATGGCACCGAATAAACGCATAGGTAAATATAGTGAAATAACATTTCTTGGAAGTATGGCATCATCCATTGCAGAGTTATCAATATTTCGTTTTATAAAAACTCTTGGCAAATTTAAATAGGTGTTATAATCAACATTGTTAACATACATAAAAGTATAAAAAGTTCCAATAGAACAATGTGCTTGATCTGAGCAACCAACTAATTTTAAAAAATTTTGATTGGCAGGAATATTACTCATTGCCTGTGATAATACTTCCCTAGTTCCTAATTCAGTTATATTCATTACAGCTGTTGAATCAGTAACATCTTTTGCAATACCTTGCATAAAATCACTGGATTGCAAAGCATAATCATAGATTCTAAAATTATACTGTGAACCTTTGAAATTACCACTATAATCATATAATAAACCTAACATTTTATTTGCAATATATACTGCAAATTTATTTCCTGGAGTACCATCATTATTTTTTCCAAAAAATAATTCATTTGAATAGGCTTTTTGAAAAGTATCCCAATCTTGAATAAATTCTGTCGAAGCACCAATATCATCGACTGGATGATAAACCTTTAATGTGTCTGAATTTAATAAATCATTTCCATCATTTGAAAAATATTCATAGAATTTAGCTCTATAAAGTAAACTAAAAACTTGTAACGAATCAATTCTAATTAAATCTTTGGCAGCATCCATTTCCTGTTGATTTTGTAAAGCAGTTATAACCTGAGCATAGTTCTGTTCACTATTTGATACGTGCTGCATAACAACAACACCTATTCCAATAATAATAAAGCTAACCAAAGCAGTAAAAAGAGTAAATGCCTTTATAGATTCAAAAAATGTCATAATTAGATAAACAATGAGGAATTTATATAGTTTTCTTAATTATAGACTACCAAAAAGTCCCACCAAGGTTTTTCAGTATTATACAATATACCCGTTGTGGCATAATATTTTGCTTTAATCTTTTCTTTTATTTTAATTATGCCTAAAAGTTTTCCAGAAATTTCTTTTTGAATAACATATACTGGCAAAGTATCTTCTATTAATAAATCAACTTGTTTTATTTCTGATACGCCTCTATATATTTCTGTTATTTTATTTTTATCAATAATTGCAATTTCTTTATTTGAAACCGATAGAGCATTATTTTCTAAAGTAATTGATAATAAAGTATTTATTTTATAATCATTAACATCAATAATTATTCCGTTTATATCTTTAATTATTGTAAAAACATTATTTGAATCCCCTTTATAATCCAAAGTTAATTGTTTTGATCCAAAATCAAAAATATATTTATCTAAAGATATCCCTTGAGGAGTTATGGTCCCATTAACATTTGTTAAATCAATAACATTATTATCTTCAAAATGTTTTTTTATTAAACTATAGGCAATATCCGAATATATTGTTTTTATTGAATCATCAATAATTGTATTTTGATCGTTATTAAAAAAATCCAATATTAATGATAATTTAGTTCTTCTTCTAACATCTAAAGTATCTTCTTTGTTTCTTAATAGTGTAGGACCTGCACTAGATAATACATTCTTTTTATCATCCTCATTTAAACTTTTTGTAACTTTTTGAAGATTTAATAAAAAATAATCAGTATCTAAACTTAATTTTAAAACAACATCTTTCATTTGATCAATAGATTTCTCAGTTTCTGCAAATCTAGAATATTCTGTTACTAAATCATTTAAATATGTTTTCATATTGTCATATTCAAAATTAGAATCTGATAAATAATTCTTTAATAACAAATCAGTCATATCAAAAAAATTAATCTTCTTACTATCATATTGCTCAAAATCTATGGCAAAAGTATAGGCTATATCATCTTTACAACTTGTAATTAATTTTTCAGGAGTATAGGTAAAATTATAACCACTTTTTTTCAAATTAAAATTATCACCTTTAATATCAGAAAGTAAAACTTTCATAGTTATACAATCTAAATATGATCTATATAATTGATCCATTGTATTATTATTTGAAATAAGATTACTCAATAAAATATCCAATTGCTTTGATGAATTATTTACATCCAAAGACAATGGTAAAATAGAAAAATTACTATTTTGCGGTATATTTAAAGATGGTAAATCAAAGGACTTAACAAACAAATCAAAACTAGTTCCATTTAATGCAAAATCAGAATTTAAAATTAATTTTGGTTGAATTAATACATTATTGTTTAGATCTTTTCCTAAACTAATATCCCAGGAATAATCATTTGATGGAAATATACCTTTACATTTAACGGTTAGACTAGCGCCATTCAAATCATTACCATTTAAATCATAGAAACAATTTGCTTTGAAAGAAGCACTGGTATTTTTTATTTGATTATTATAACAAATAGTTCTTGCATTTCTATAATCAAAATTATCTTTCAATTTCTCATTCTTAATACAATCAACAAATACTAATATGTTCTGATCTTTAGTATAGGTTAAATCAATAATATGTGCAACATTCTTTGCCAAACTAAAATAATTTGTACAGTTTTGTTCAGTATTACTTTGCAAACAGGCAGAATAACCATCAATATAGGTATTGTCAGATACTGCAAATAAGAACCCAATACCTATAATTACAGCAAAAAACAAAAAGATTAATTTATGCAAACAACCCACCTAACCAAATATGTTTATACCTAATATAACCATTCCAAACACAATTGCACCTATTAACACTATCTCAGGAGTCAATCTAATCAAAGATTTAGAATTCTCTGAAAATGACAATAATCCTAAAGATGAGCTAGGCCCTCTTGAATATGATTTATTTTTTCCCCATTTCATGACATCACCAAATACAATTAACACTACTTTATAATAATAATTAAAGAATATAAATAAGAAACATATAAAAATATATACACAATATATAATTAAGTTGTAGGGGTTTTTATGGAATTTAACCAAAAAGGAGATTTTATACTCTATTTGATTTTCACAATAGTTATACTTTTGATCGGAGCAATACTTTATTATGTTTACTTGGGCTCATCAAACAATTCCGATGGATTACCTAATTTAGATGGTAACTTCCTAAATGAATTTAAATCCAAATTACCCAACAATGATCCTTCACTAAATGATGCAACCTACTCTAATTCCTATTCAATTGTGGCAAAATTAAATCTAGATATGCCAATTCAGATTTATGATAAAAACCTAAACATATTGGGAAATCCAATTGTTTTGATAAATAAAAGAAAAATAACTGTAAAAGATCCTTTATTTACAGAATTTACTGGTAATTTCACAAAAGAAGGCATGAAAGGTGAATTAGATAGCATTATAGCAGGAGATTCTGGAGAAACAAATATAGAATTAAAATCACAATTTGAAAGTGATTTCACAAATATTGAGGAAATTAGTGTTAATGATATTTATTTAGATTTAGAAAATTCAAATATTAAAGGTAAAGTAACCATTCAAGACAAAGCCTATGATTTAAACAAAAGTTACTTGAAAATAAAGGGATTTAAAGGAAAACTAACAATTGTCCCAAATAATGATAATAATTCAGCCTACGTTAAATTAGATGGCAATGTGGGTTATTTTGAAATGATTGACAATCAAATAGTTACAACATTGAAGTGATACTATGGAAATGAGTGCAATAGATTATATTAAAGCAATATTAATATTTTTAATTTTGATTTTTGGTTTGGTCTTTACCTTAACCTATACAAATATAGTACATTGTCAAACCGTTGGACAATCCTGGTGTGATATGTATTGGTATTTGGTTGGTGCGCCCAGAATATTGGTTGTTTTTGGGAGTGATGGTATGGGCAATGCTGATAGACTAATGTCCATATTAGCCGATAGAGAAATTTTAGGTATAAGAACACAACCACAACTATTAGATCGTATAACAACAACTAGTTATTTAGAAAAATATAAAATGGTTATTGTAACTCAAGCAAAAACAATGAGTGATAATCAAATTGAAATGTTCTATGAATATGCATCTCATGGAGGAATTTTGGTTTGGACAGGTGATGCAGGTACTAGTAGCTATCCCGAAGATAAGAAATTAACTGATTATAATATGAAAGACGCAGGACCTTGGACAAGAATAAATAAAAACGGAGATATTATTCCTTTTGGAGAATTATTATCTGCAGAATATTTAGGTAATTTTTGTGGCTATGTTAATTGTGCATCATTGGGGGGAGATTTTGTAGGTTATTTGAAACAAGATCCTGACAGTACAATTGCAGGTGGTATTGCACCCAATACGCCCATGTATGGTGATTTTGCATTAACCACTCCAATAAACAATTCAAGTACAGTGGTTGAAGTTAATATTGATTATGGATCAAATATGATTAGCAAGGATCCTAAAGATAAAAAAGGTTTGGGTAGTTTCTTCCCTTTGATGATTAGATCTCAATTGGGTAAGAATGTAATTTACATTGCAGCACCAATAGAATATTTAACTCAGTCTACCGATGTTGCCTATACTTCAGGAAATACAAAAACAAATATTCCCACAACCATTAGAAAAATGTTTCAAGAATATTTTGGTATTTTGGGAATAAATAAGTGAGAATATGGTTGATGACTTTAATACTAATTCTGATTCTAATGCAAATTTAGATTCTGATATGTTTGGGGAAGAACAAAAACCAAAACTAGATATTTTGGCAGCCATTAAACCCTACACTGGAATTATTATTAAAGTATTAATTTTATTAGTTATTTTAGGTGCGGCCTATTGGTTCTTTTTTATGCGCTATGCAACAGTAAGTTTTGATGTTATTGCAAATGGTGCCTCAGTTACAACCACAATAAAATTAGAAAATTCTGGAAAATCAATGCCTGTAGATACATTAACAGATACTAAATTACTTCCGGGAGATTATACAGTTAGTTTTGATGATCCTGACTTGAGCAATTATTATTTACAAAATAATACGGTATCAGTATCAAAGGATAACGAAGGAACTCCCATTACTATTAAATTATATCCTACCTGGTCTAAAGATATTGTTAAATCTGAATTTAAAATAACTAAAAGACCTGCAAATGTATATACTGGTCAATCGGTTCAATTGGAAATAAATATAACTAATAAAGGTAAACCAATTGGTGTAACTCTTAGAGGAGATGGAGATGCAAATATTAGTCAAGATGTAGATTTAAAAACAGGAACAAATAAAGTAATTGTTGATTTTGATAATGTTAAAAAAACTGGAGAAAATTTAAAAGAAACTTTTTATTTAGATGGTGCAAAAGATATTTTAAAAATTTCTGATTTTAACGCAATAATAAAAAAAGCACCCAGTGTTAAATTAAATAGTAAAACAATATATCAAACAGGTGTTGGTAATACATTAAGAATAACATTTGAATTGGTTAATTCAAGTCAAGATAAAATTGAAGGATTAGATTTTAATATAGTTAGTGCAAGTAGAGATCCAGAAGTTATTGCAGGCTGGATAGTTAATACTCCTACCGATGTAAATATAATTCCCAATGGAAGTACATCAGTTGATGTTGATTTTAATATTCCTTTAAAAAAAGTAGACGGAGACATGGAAAAAATAAATTTAACATTTGGTTTTTCTAATAGTTATATTAATTTAACAAAAAATGTTGAATTAGATTTATTACCCATTGAATTTGTAGTTCCCAAAAAAATAGATTTAGAACCAATGACTGCGGGAACAACAAAAACTGAAAAAATAACCATTGAAAATAAAACAGATTATTCCATTGATTTAAAAGATTCTAGTATAAATTCATCAAATCCAAAATTAGCTAGTCCAGATGTTATGTCCTTAGATTTACCAAGTACAATACCTCCTGGAAAACTAGATATTAGTTTAAATATTGCAATACCACCTACATTTGAAAGTGATAAAACTGATGGAACAATAGTTATTAGTACAGATTTTGGTGACTATAGTATACCTTTTACATTAAATATTACAGGAATAAATTTGAAAATTGAACTACCTACTCTACAACCTACATATACATTTACTTTTGATCAAGATACTGCTCCTTCAAAACAAGGTAATCTTATGGAAAATACCATTAAAAACTCGGGAAATATTGATGTAAATATTGTGAGTTTACAAATATCTCCTAATTGTACTAAATTTATTACAATTGCACCATTCAATCCTTTAACTTTAAAAATAGGAGACCAAGAAAAGTTTTATATCTCATTAAACCCTATTCAAAAATCATTATTAAATACACCAATATTGTGTAGTTTAAATATTACCTATCAAGATCCTACAACTCAGACAATACAAGTATTAACAAATAACACTTTTACAATACCATCGGCAACTTAATTTTTATAATATTAATTTATGGTAAAATTAGTTTCATCTATTTCGTAGTCTTTCATATCCATACTATTTCTACTATCAAATACTTTCTTACTATATTTAAATTCGTCTTCTAAAACTTTCTCAAATAATATTTTTCCACCTTTTTCACTTAAATCATATAAAGTAACTTTCAATGGATCTTCAACAACAATCTTTACATATCTTTTTGTTTTTGGAACTAAAAACTTTAGGTTGTCACTAAATGAATACTCCTCTCTCCAAGTATCTAAAATTAAAACTCTTTTATTGGTAGATGTTTGAATCTCATTTATTTTTTCATGAGCATGACCAAATATAACTAATTTTGCACTCTTAGGTAATAATTTTACTGATTTAAATAATACCTTTGCATTAACATCATAGCTTCTTTTGAAAAGATTAACCAATGATACCCAAATAATTTTAAAATAATTCTTTGCATAGCCTCTTGCAATATAGGTATAAATTGCAAAGATTAAATGATAAATATAATATTTTAACAATAAATAAACCATATTTGCACTAAATGCAGGTGCAACAGCAAATAAATTTCGTCTGTCTTCAATTCTTTCTAAAAATGGGTGTTGTTCTTTTGAATCCATAAAGAAAAAACTAAATCCTGAAAATAAAGCAGGAATATTTAATTCTTTTTTACCTTGATATTCTCTAAATAATTTTTTAACGTCATAGGAAAAATAAACATCCCTTTGATGACCATGTTCAGTATATACACCATTTTCAAAATAATTTTCTTGAAATACAATATTTTCACTTTCTAAAATGGATTTCATTTTTTCTTGAATTTCTGGAAATAATAATTCATAGTCATGATTTCCATGTATAAAAATTAATCTGTGTTTCTTTTCCTTCAAAAATTCTTTCCAGGTATTAAAAACAGATTCATGACTTTTGTAAATATATCCTAATTTTTCTAAAGCAACATTTACAGTTATATGCTCCAAATAAAAGGTAAATTTCTTTCTTACTATGGGGCATTTAAGAAAATCAAAAGAATCCCCATTAAAAATTAGATCTACTTCGCCCTTAGATTTATTTATTAAATTTAATACATCAACAAGAAGTCCATCAGAAGAAAAATCATCAGTAACTGTTCCGCCACCTAGTTCCACATCTGAAAAAACATATATCTCTTTAGGCATAAAATATAAACAAAGGATTAATTTAAATATGTATAAGTTAATTAATCAACTATCCAATGATAACCATTTACTAAATTTAACTTAACAAACAGATAGGTCCCGTCTAAAAAATTAGTAATAAATATTACAGTTCCTACTATTGGCTTTGTTTTTGAACCTCTTCGGTCATATAAATCGAATAATCTATTATATCTACTATCTCTAATCAAAACAATTTGTCTAACAAAATTAGCTGCAGATTCTGAATCATAGATTCTTTTAAACATCTTCAAATAATTCTTTATGCCTTTCCAAAAGTTCATTTTCTTATGTTGATGAACTGTATAAAGATTTTTACAATAAATTGCTTGTATTCTTTGACCTTTACCAATATAATACATATTCATTATTACTTCTAATAAATAGCCACCATCTTTAGGTAAATTCATAGATTCAAAATCATCTTTCCAAACACATCTTTCTCCACCATAGAACTTAGCTAAATTGGTCCAACCAATTATTGTTGCTTTATCTCCTGCTCTATCTAAAATTGTCATACCACATTTCTTTTTCTGAACAGGCCTTATTAATGAACTTATATTGCCATGGGTTAAATTAATTAAATCTGCATCTAGCATTACAATTAGTTCTCCAGAAGACATATATACTGCTTTCTTTATTGCACCAGTCTTTCCTAAATTATGAGAATTTACAATTAGTTTTAAATGTTTAAATTCTTTTTGAAAAATTTTAACTATGGCAACAGTATTATCTCTTGAACCATCATCAATTACTATAATTTCATCAAATTTTTTATAAGTAGTAACAACTTTTAAAACACGTGCAATATTTTTTCCTTCATTGTAGGCTGGAATAACACAACTTATGGTTGTAGAATTATGTTTAGTCATTAGCAATATAAGCTACAATATATATATAAAGATTACCCCTAAAAAAAGGATTTAGTTTATAAATTAGAAAATCATTTATATATGTAATTATTATACTATGTTTATACTTAATTGGAGGGATTAGATGAAAGCAGTAATACCTATTGTAATTGCTATTTTATCAGTTATAATAATATTTAGTGGTTGTGTTTCACAAACAGATAATAACACTAATAATGCATCAGGACAAAGCATTACAACAAAAGACGCCTTTATGGGTGCATTAAGCTCAGGATTAGAACTAAAATGTGGTGTGGACAGCAATGGTATGCCCATAACAGTTTACTTTACCCAAGATAAATATTTAGCTTTGGCAACTACTCCCATTGGAGATGTACATTCAATTATGGATGTAAAAGCAAAAATGATTTACATTTGGTCAAATCAAGAAATGTTTACTCAAGATCAATTAGCATCAATGAACATTACTGTTGAACCCGGAAAGAAAATTGGAGTAAAAATGGATTTCTCTCAACAATCTACAAAAATTTTAACTGCTGAAGATTTTAAACCTGAATGGAATTGTACTTTAAGCACAGATCCCATTGTTTTACCAACAGAATATCAATTTATTGATCTAACTAAAATAATGCCACAACAAGGTCAAGATCAAAACGTAGCAGATCAAACAACAGAATCAACAAATTAGAAATGAAGAATTATTCTTCATTTTTTCTTTTTTTAACATAGAGATAACTTTTTAAATTAATAATTGTATTTATATTGGTGATTTTATGAATAAGATGATTCTTTTAATTCCAATTCTAGGTATATTTTTAATTTTTTCTGGTTGTATAAATTCTTCTACTGATTTGCAAAGTATTTTGTTAGCAAATAGTACAATTGGTCAATTTAAAGCATTACATCCAAATGCAGTATTTCAATCTACTCTATGGAATGCATCTGATTTAGTCACTAATAAAGATGTAATAATTAGCGTTTGTGGTAAAACTTTAGATGATGGTAATTATTACCATTTTACATTAACAGAAAAAAATGATGTTATTGAAGGCTTTGTTACTGCAGACAATTATAATTTAATCTGCATAAAAAATTATAATCCAAATCCAAATAATACTATGAACCCAGATAACAATGGTTTTAATGAAAATAATAAAATGGGCCCTCCTAAAGATGGGCCTCCAAATAAAGGTGATGATATAACCTTAGAAAAAATATTAACAGAATATCCTAATGCAATAATTAAAACTAAAGTTCAAATTTTTACAAAAATTTTAATTGATCCTGTAAACAAAGATTTTTTAAAAGCAGTTTGTGGTGAATTTCCTCAAACTCAATGGTTTAATGACTCAGAATATACTTTTATTGCTTTACTAGATGAAAATGCTGGACACATTGCATTAATTGGAACAAGAGGCAATGCAATATGTTATAGAACATTAGAAATTAACGATGCTGAGAAATTAATTGTTATTGCAGAACAATTAAGTTACAATTATAATAATCACAATAATGATAATAATAATATTGCACCAATTGAAAATTGCAGTCACAATGGAGTCAAAATGACCTTCAATGATGCAAAACTAATTGCTACTGCAGGTAATTGTAAATACAAATTAAAACCAAACCATTTTTGTAATGAAAATTCTGGAACATGGTGGATAGATTTAGATATTCAAAAAAAAGGTTGTAATCCGGCTTGTGTTATAAATGCAGAAACAAAAGAATCAGAAATAAATTGGAGATGCACTGGTTTAATTGCACATGATAACAATGAAATAACTAATAATACACCTGATAGTAATTTAGTTAATAATGATAATACTAATAACAATCAACAACAGGATACAAATGTTATCAACAATGATTCACAAAGTATAGAAAAACTTCTTGTTGGTAATTGGACCGGAAAATGTAATTATTATATGGGTAGTCAATCAGGAAAAGACACTCAAATTATTAGTGTTAATTCAGATTGTAAAATTAGATTTGATGTTGAAGCTAATGGTAATTTGTGGGGGACATTGATAATGAATCCAACAAATGTTATACAATTAAATAAAGACCCTAGCTATGACTATGTTGCAGAGATGGGTAAATTAATTAATTCCTGTGAGATCGACAAAGTTATTGTAACTGGAAAAGAATTTGAATTTGGTTGTATTAGCGTATTTGATAAGTTCCATTTTACATTAAATAGTGATGTGCTTTTAACAGGTGAAGTTACAAATGATAATGAAAATTCATCATTTAGAATGACTTCTGATAAAGGTTCGTTTAATCTTTCAAAAACAGGATAAAATATATATGCCAAAATTACCTAGGCCATTTAACAAATCAATAATTTATCAAGATAAAAAATTATATGTTTGTTTAGCTAATTATCCCATTGCAAAAGGTCACTCGGTTATTGTTTGGAAAAAGAAAGTAAAAGATTTGCATTTACTTTCAAAAAAAGATTATAATTATTTAATGGATAAAGTTGATGAAATTAGAAACGCTTTATTAAAAACTTTAAAATTAAAAAAGATTTATTTAATTTACATGGATGAAGTAAATCAAGTTCATTGGCATTTAGTACCTAGATATAACAAAAATGGATTTAATGT
>CAIWXP010000174.1 GCA_903916665.1 Candidatus Iainarchaeum sp.
GAAGAATTAATTAAAAAAATACTTAATGAAAAAGGTCATCAAAAGGTTAAACCTGTAAAAAGTAATGTAAAAATGACATGAAATATTTAAATAGTTATAATTTATTTTTAGAAGATTTAAATAATCCTAATACACCACAGGGTTATTTATCTGCGTTATCTAAAAAACCAAAATTGAAGCCTAATCAACAAAATAAGCAGCAACAAAAACCAACTGATGAGGTTGATACAATATTACAGAATACTGAAGAACAAAAGCAAAAAATTGTAGCAAAGAAAGATATGATTGAAAAAGGTTTATTAAATAATATTAAAGATTTAGAACCAGAAAATCAAAAAGATGTACAAACTCAAGTTAAATATTATAAAACTCAAGTTACTGAATTCGATAAGACAGTTAAACAAATTGGTAAACTTAATCAAACTCTTAATAAATCTAATAAATCATCAGTCGGTAGATCACAAATGACGAAAGCTAGAGAGCAAAATAAATTGTAATTCTTGAATGTCTAAAATAGATGAAAAATATATTAAAGCATTAGATAATTTCACAGATGCTTTAGGTGAGATTGTAAAAATTCTAAAAGAACAACAAAAGTCTAACAAGGCTGATACTGTTAATGAGTTTTTGAATGCTCCTATGGACAATTTAATAGAAGTAGTTAAAGATTTAAAAAAAGTTACACAAAGAGGATTCAACGATGTTAAGTCAGATAATCAAAAAATTCTGAAAAAAATAGAAAGCATCAAACAACAAAAAGAATCCGGTATGTTTGATAAAATAGAAGATCCTAGAAATAAAAATAAAATTGTTGATGGTATTAAAGTAGTTATTTTAATTGCTGCTGGTGTTTTAGCATTAGGTATGGCATTTAAATTGGTAGGTAAGGTTGATTTTATTTCTGTTATGGCGATATCAGCAGCTTCGTTAATTATATCTTCCACATTTAGTAGAATATCTGAGTTTAAAAATATGAAATTTTCTCAGATTGTCAAAATTTCAGCAATATTACCTATAATGGCTGCTAGTTTAGCGTTATCTGCATTTTTCTTACAAAATTTACCTACTATCTCTTTTGCTCAGGGACTTTCACTATTATTTATTAGTGGAGCATTGGGAATTTCTGCTGTCTTATTATTGAAAAGTTTAGAAAAAATAGGTTTAAAATCTTTATTATTAGTACCATTACTTCCTTGGATTTTACCATTTATTGCAAAAGGAATAGTTGAATCATCAATAATATTAAAGGATGTTGAAAGATTATCATTAGGACAAGTTTTTTCTATCGCGTTGGTAGGATTGGCTATAGGAATAGCTATGTATGCGGTTACTATTCCGCTCAAACATATGAAAAATATTACTTGGAAGGAAATGTTGATGTTACCTTTGATGATAACTATAACAGCTTGGAGTATTGTTAAAGCCAGCCATATTCTAAGTAATGTTGAAGAAATTAAAAATCCACTTAAATTGGTAATAGATAGTTTGGCAATAGGATTATCTATTTTAGCTTTTGTTCCAGCAGTTTATATTTTGGGTAAAATGAAATTTAAAGATCTTGTTAGTGGTATTCTTGCTATTGTGCCAATGACAATGGTGATGAAAAAATCTAGTATAGAATTTGCTGATTTTGTTCCTCTTAAACATCCATTTGGTTTGATATTTAGTAGTTTAGCAATTGGATTATCTATTTTAGCTTTTGTACCGGCTGTTTATGTTTTGGGTAAAATGAGTTTAAAAGATGTAGCTACTGGTGTTTTGGCTATACCTTTTATAGTTGCGGCTATTGTCACATCTGCGTATATTTTGAAGGGTTTACCAGATGATATGAAATATCCACCTTTTATGTGGTCATTAGGTGTTGGCTTATCTATTTTAGTTTTTTTACCTGTTGCTTATGTAGCAAGTTTAATTGATAAAAAAAGTCTTTTACAAAGTGCCTTGGCTATTCCTATATTGGCTCTTACAATTGTTGGTGTGGCGTACATATTTAAGTTATTACCAAAAGAAATGATATATCCATCAATTGAATGGAGTTTAGGTGTTGGTTTATCAATATTATTTTTTGGTGTGCTTTCTATCGGTGTAGGTTTGTTATTTACTGCGACTGCTGGTGTAGCAGCTGTTGGAATGGCACTTGGATTAGTAGCAATATTAGCGGTGGCTCTCACAATTGTTGAAACTTCAAAAATATTAAATAAAGGAGATTATTCAAAATATCCTTCATTTGAATGGTCTAAAAGTGTTGGACTTTCATTAATAGCATTTAGTGTAGCATCGGTAGTAGCTTTGGGTGCGGGTATAGCCAGATTTTTAAGTGGAAAGGATCCATTATTACCAATAGCACAAAGTATGGTTAATGTTGGTAATAAATTGAATGAATTTGATTGGACTTCCGCTAAATATCCTTCAAAAGAATATACTGAGGGTGTAGGTGGTTTATTAATAGCTTTTGCTAACGTTTATACTAGAATTTCTGCTGTCCAAGGATTTAATGCAATTGTATCTAGGTTATTTAAATCAAAAGCATCTGATCCATTTGATATTTTTATGCAAAAATCAGCAGATGCAATTCTATATGTAAATAATAAAATTGGAAAAGTTAATTGGAATATTGCTAAATATCCA
Source organism: Candidatus Iainarchaeum sp. (assembly GCA_903916665.1). Lineage (GTDB taxonomy): Archaea > Iainarchaeota > Iainarchaeia > Iainarchaeales > 0-14-0-20-30-16 > 0-14-0-20-30-16. Next base: position 2,629 of record CAIWXP010000174.1, read on the forward strand.
TCAAAAGGATATGCAGATGGTATTGGTGGTTTATTAGTATCTTTTGCAAATGTTTTTACTACTATTTCTAAAGTCGAAGGATTTAATAAAATTGTTTCAAAACTTTTTGGTGGAGGAACGCAAGATTTTACGACATTTATTAAAAATGCGATAGACGCTATTATTCAAGTACATGATAGAACATATTCTATTAATTGGGCAGGAATTAGTTATCCACCTAAGGAATTTTCAGAGGGTATGGGTAGCTTTTTAGTATCTCTGGCTGAGGCATTTTCAAAGATATCTAAAATTGGTGCTTTTAATAAAATAATGGATTGGCTTCCAGGTGGAAAAACAACAGAAACTTTTAATACTTTTGTAAATAATGCTATAGATGTTTTTAGGAAGGCATCAGAAAAAATGACAGGTTGGAAAATTGATAAGGATATGCCAACTCCAGAATATATTAATTCACTAGGAAATGTGATACTTTCTTTATCCAGTGCATATCAAAAATTTACTTTAAAGTTAGATACTAAGGTATCTTTGAAAGATTTTATAACTGATGTTTGTGATAATTTGGTTATAGCTTCTAATAAATTACAAGGTTTACAAAAAGGAGTTGATACTGATTGGATAGAAAAATTTTCTAATTCTTTTGCAATTTTTGCGAATAATTTTAGTTCTATAGATTTTAAGAAAGATTCAATGAAAAATATGAATAATTTTTTAAATGGATTGGATAATTTACCTGGATTATCAAAAATGAGTGATAAAATTGAAACTCTTCAGAAATTAACAAGTTCATTTGTGGCGTTATCAAATTCTATTAAGGATCTTAATACTAATTTACAAGGATTTGATCAATTGTCTAAAGGATTATTTTTAATAAGTATAATAGATGATAAAAAATTTGGAAGTGTTTTACAATCTGTTGATAAATATAAAGGAACATTACAAGTTATAAATCAAATACCATCTGAAAAATCTAATTTATTAGAGGTTATTAAAGGTTTATATGATACTGTTAATCCAGCTAAAACAGAACCTTTAGTTAATACAGAAGATAAACAAAAAGACCAACTTTATTCAGATATTTCTGAAATAAGAACGTTACTGAGAGAAATTAGAGATGATGGTACTCGTCCATCTCAACCTAATGGCGCTTTTCATAAACCATAAATAAACTTTATTTAATATTTTTAATATATTGATTGGTTAGAACCTAATATACAATATATATAAGATATGAAAAAATTTTTATATTTAATAAGATATGCTAGACTGTTAAAGAAGAATAAAAAAATTTTGACAGATTGTAGAATAAACAATAATCCTAATCCATTAGGTATACAATATGATTGGATTTATAGATTATATACTGTCTTAAATTTACCACTTGAAGATAAAGAAAATATGGATAAATATGGATATTATTATATCGATAATATGGTTAAAACTCATGTAGTTGAGATTAATAATTTTTTATTTGAATTGGGAATTTTAGAATATGTTGACATAGACTCTGAATATATTCAGCAAATAGATGATTTTAATATTAGAATAGTATTAAAATTTAAATATTTGGATTTGAAATTTTGGGCAAGATTGTTATTTGTATTTTCTATTTTATTATTTGTGTTTGGAATAATATGTCTAATCATTTTATTATAAACTTTAATATTTCTTTTTTATATATTATAAAAAATAATCATTATTCTTATATGGGCGGACAAAATGATGATTTTTAATTGTATTTATAGCAGGAATTTTTATTCTTGTTTTTTTATCCGGAAC